>JAIFNK010000188.1 GCA_020047775.1 Akkermansia sp.
TGGTGCAATGCCGGGTCGGGCGCAGTTATGATGAGAAGAGCGGCCAGATCACCAACATCGAGAACTGGGTGGTGAAGGTGGATCGCGACAAGTTAGTGGAGGCCTTGTCATGAGACTCTTCGTTCGTAGTCCCGCCTTCAGGCGGTCTTCCGCGGAGCCCAAGACCGCCTGAAGGCGGGACTACGTACGAAGATGAAGACTCGCTCCTGGCTCGCTGAACTTCACCGCCGATGGCACGCGGCGCGCGGCAAGCGGGTAAGCGAGGCGAACCGGGCGTTTTCGGTGGATTGGATCAAGCTGTTGGAGGCAGCGGACATCACCAGCGCGGAGGATCAGGCGACCGCGGCGCGGGAAGCGGAGGCGTGCGGACAGCTGGTTTTGAAACGACACCGTTACCGGAAATATCTAATCGAGCGGGTCACGCTGCCGCTGGCTTCCGAGTCGTGGTTGATCGAGCGCTTCGGCGGGATGGCGAGTCGGGATTTGTTGGCAAGTTCGCTGGACATCGTCGCTGAATTTGGCGGGCGCTGTCATTCAAGGTTTCCGGCGGAATGGGCGGCATTGTGCGAATCGCTGCGCGTGCTGTTTTCTGAAGGTCGTTCGCTCCGCCCGTTCTACTGGAATCGTCCTGAGACCTTGAGGCACTTGCTGGAGGTGGTGCGGAACCTGAGCGAACGCGAGTGGCCGGCGGGCACTTTGATCCGGGCCGCGAGTGTGGACATCGGGCTGGATTCAAAATTACTCGAACGCCATCAGCGGATATTTGAATCCGGATTGGCGCGCTTGTTCGGCACGGAAATTCCGCTGAAATCACTCGGCCTCGTGGCGGGTGATTCGCATGTCGAACTGCACGGCCCGGTGTGCCTGCATTTCCCGGACGGCAGCGTGCATGACTTCGACGGACTGACGAACGTGCTCATCTCCGCTGCCGATTTGGCGCGGTGCTCGTCGGTTTCCACCACGGCCGAGCGGCTGCTGAGCATCGAGAACCGCAAGACGACCTTCCGTCAATACGCCGCGGTGAACCGGGACCGGCGGATGTTGATTGCGAGCAGTTCGTATCCAACTCATGCGTTTCGGAATCTGTTGGAAAAGCTTCCGGCTTCCCTGCCGCACGATCATTTCGGGGATACCGATCCGGCGGGCTGGCATATTTTGTTGAAGCTGCGGGAAGCGACGCCGAGGCCGGTTGGGACGTTTCAGATGAAATGGCGGCCGGCTTCGACGCCGAGTCCGCTGACGCCGTTTGACCGGAAGTTGCTGGAAAAACTCCTATCAGCCCCCTTGTTGTCGGATGTGAGGACGGAGATCCGCGTCATCGCCGAGCGGGGGGATCGCGGCGATTTCGAGCAGGAAACGCTCGGGCCACCCGGAGGGATGGAGCGCTGGCCTTAGCCGGCCTGTTCATCGTTCGAAGGTTCATCGTTCGAAGGTTCATCGTTCGAAGGTTCATCGTTCGAAGGTTCATCCTCGCCGGCTGAAGCCAGCGCTCCTTCGGAGTCCTCGCCATCGGGGATGACGATGGAGATGTCCTGGAGTTTTTCATTGCCTTTGAGTGTTAGGAGTTTCACGCCCTGGGTGACGCGTCCGGTCTCGCGGATGTCGCTCACCCGGATGCGGATGCTTTGGCCGCTGGAGGTCATGAGCATCAGTTCATCCTCTTCGGTCACGGTCACCGCGCCGATCAGCGGGCCGGATTTCTCGGTGACGTTCATGGCTTTGACACCCTTGCCTCCGCGGAAGGTTTTCCGATAGTCTTCGAACGGCGAGCGCTTGCCGATGCCGTTTTCGGAGGCGATGAGCAGGGTGGCGCCGGTGGTTGCCACGGCGAGTCCCACCACATAATCGTCCTCCGCGATGCGGATGCCGCGCACGCCCATGGACGCGCGGCCTTGCGAGCGGGCGTCATTTTCATCGAAGTGGACGCTCATGCCCTTGTGGGTGACGAGCAGGATATTGTCCGAGCCGCAAGTGAGGCGGACGCCGATCAACTCGTTTCCTTCCTCGAGGATGATGGCGTTGAGGCCGGCCTGCCTGTAGTTGCGGAAATCATTGAGCGGCGTCTTCTTGATCTTGCCGGTGCGGGTGGCGAAGAAGACGAAGCCGGCGTCCTCGCGGAAGGTGATGTCGTTGCCATCTTCGTCCACCTTGCGTTCCAAGCGGAGCAGCGCGGCAACTTTTTCCTCGGGTTGGAGGTTGAGCACATTCTGAATGCTGCGTCCTGTGGAGGTGCGGGAACCTTCCGGAAGTTGATACACCCGCTCGACATACATGCGGCCGGTGTTGGTGAAGAATAATAGATAGTCGTGGGCTTGGACGCTGAAGAGGTGCTCGATGAAATCGGCGGCTTCGTCCTTCTTTCCACCACGCGTTTCCATGCCCTTGAGCCCCTTGCCGCCGCGGCCCTGGACGCGGTATTCACTGGAGAGGGTGCGCTTGATGTAGCCGCGGTGGGAGAGGGTGACGATCATCGCGTCGTTGGCGATGAGGTCTTCCATGGCGACCTCGCCGACTTCGGCGACGATGTTGCATCGGCGCGGCGTGGCGAACTTGTCTTTGATGGCGCGGAGTTCGTCCTTGATGATGACGAGCACGCGTTCCTCGCGGGCGAGGATGTCCAGCAGGTCCAGGATATCAGCGAGCACGGCATCGTATTCCGCTTTCACCTTGTCGCGCTCCATGCCGGTGAGCTGGTAGAGGCGGAGTTCGAGGATGGCGTTGACCTGGCGCTCGCTGAAGAAGTAGGTGTCGCCGGAAATCGTCGGTTGTGAGCGGATCAGGATTCCAAGCCCCTCGGCGGTGGCGAGAGGGAAACTGTAGGCGGCGAGACGCTCGCGGGCTTCGTCGCGGTTTTTCGAGGAGCGGATGATTTTGATGAAATCATCGAGGTGGCCGAGCGCGAGCAGGAAGGCTTCCAGCAATTCGGCGCGTTCTTCGGCCTTGCCCAGCAAGTAACGGGTCCGGCGGATGACGACCTCGCGGCGGTGCTCGATGTAGGCGTCGATGGCCTCCTTGAGTGAGAGCTGTTTGGGGCGGTTTTTGTGGATCGCCAGCATGTTCACGGAGAACGAGGTCTCCATGGAGGTGAGTTTGAAAAGCTGGGCCATGACCACCTGCGGGCGGGCGTCGCGCTTGAGCTCGATTTCAATGCAGGTGTCCTCGGCGGAGAGGTCGCGCATGCCGGAGATGCCGGTGAGGACCTTTTCGTTGACGAGTTCGGCGATGCGTTCCTGGAGGGTGGCGCGGTTCACGCCGTAAGGGACGCCGCGGATGATAATCATCGAGCGACCGTTGGCGTTTTCCTCGATCTCCATTTTGCCGCGCATGCGCATGGAGCCGCGGCCGGTGCGGAAGTATTCCTCGATGCCGCGGATGCCGCGGATCTCGCAGGCGACCGGGAAGTCCGGGCCCTTGATGTATTGCATCAGCTCGGGCAGCGTGATCTCGGCATGGTCGATCTGGGCGCAAATGGCGTCCACGACTTCGCCGAGGTTGTGCGAGGCGAGGTTGGTGGCCATGCCGACGGCGATGCCGGTGCCGCCGTTGACGAGAAAGTTAGGAAAAGCCGAGGGCAGCACGGTTGGCTCGGTCTGCGAGCCGTCGTAGTTCGGTTGGAAATCGACGGTGTCCTTGTCGAGGTCCTCCATCATCGCCATGCCCAGAGGGTGGAGGCGGGCTTCGGTGTAACGCATGGAAGCCGCGGAATCGCCTTCCACGGAACCGAAGTTGCCCTGGCCGTCGACAAGCATGTCGCGCATCGACCATGGCTGGCCCATGTAAACGAGGGTCGAGTAGATCGACTGGTCGCCGTGCGGGTGGAAGTTACCCATCGTTTCACCGACGATTTTGGCGCACTTGACGTGAGGCTTGCCGGGGCCGACGCCGAGCTGGCGCATGGCATAGAGCACGCGGCGCTGGGAGGGCTTGAGACCGTCGCGGACATCCGGCAGGGCGCGCGAGATGATGACGGACATCGAGTATTCCAGGAACGAATTGGAGAGTTCTTCGGCGACGTTGATGGGCTTGATGTTAGCTTCGGACATGGGGAAAGTTAATGGGTCAAGGGTCAAGAGTCATGGGTGTCAGACTGCGGACCGATGGATTTAATGTAGGCATTGAGGCGTTTGCGGAGGGATTCGAGATCGCGGTAGAGCTGACGGGCTTGTTCGGAATCGACAAGTTCGCGGCGGGCGGCCTTTTCGAGCCAAGTTTGGGATTCGACGAGCGAACCCCGGCTGTAATAGCAGAATTTCTGGTTCTCTTTGTAATGAAACCTGCCGTGACCTTCTGAGATGTTGGCCGCTATGGAGTCAATCGAGCGCACGAACTGTTTGCCAACGGTGTCCTTGGCCAGGAAGTCCCAAATGACCACCCAATTCCAAACGATCTCCCCGAGACGCATCGCCTCGCGGTAGATTTCCAGATCGTTCAAGGACTTACTCATATTGACTCTTCACTCATGACCCGTGACCCATGACTGATGTCGTCAGACATCCAGATTTCTCACATTCAGGGCGTTGTCTTCGATGAAGCGTTTGCGGGGTTCGACGATGTCGCCCATGAGGACGTCGAACATCTTGTCGGCTTCGACGGCGTTGTCCTCGTCGAGGCGGACGCGGAGGAACTGGCGGACTTCCGGGTCCATGGTGGTTTCGAAGAGCTGCTTGGCGTTCATTTCGCCGAGTCCCTTGAAGCGTTTGATCTGGACGCCGCGGCTGGCGATTTCGAGCACCTTGCCGAGAATTTCGGGGACGGCGAAGACCGGGGTGATTTTTTGTTTGTCGCCGTCGCCTTCGATGACTTCGAAGAGCGGGGTGTCGTCGTTGAAGAAGACCGCGGTGTCGATGCCGCACTCGGTGAGGCGGGAGAAGATCCGGGCGATGGCGTGGGACTCGTGGAGTTCGTGGAGGTTGGCGCGGCGGGACGGTCCGGTGTGGGCGGCGATTTCCTCCTCGGTTAGGATTTCATCAAACAGGCGGAGGTCGCGGTTCTCGGCGGCGAAGGCGCGCAGGTCGGCCTCCTTGGAGAAGTAGGTGAGCGCCTCGTCGTTGCCGGTGCGGATGCGGAGCATGAACTCCGGCAGCGCGCCGTTGACGCGGGCGGCGAGGTAGTTTTTGAAGTTGCCGCCGTTGCCTTCGATGGTGGTCGAGAAGCGCGAGAGCGAGGAGAGGTTTTCGAGGATCACCTTGAGTTCCTCCGCAGTGAAGTGGCGGGATTGGTCGAAGGTGCGGAGTTCGACTTCGCCGGCACCAAGTTCGATGAGGATCTTGTTGAGCTGGTCGTTATCCTGGACGTATTCGGAGCGTTTCTTGCGGGTTACCAGGTAGAGCGGCGGTTGGGCGATGTAGAGGAAACCGCGTTTGACCAAGGCCGGCATATGGCGGCAGAAAAACGTCAGCAACAAGGTGCGGATGTGCGAACCGTCCACGTCGGCATCGGTCATGATGACGATTTTGTGATAGCGGACCTTGTCGATGTTGAACGAGCCTTCCTGCTCGCCGTCACCGATGCCGGCGCCGATGGCGGTGATGAGGTTCTGGATTTCCCGATTCTGCAGCGCGCGGTGAAGACGGGCCTTCTCGACGTTGAGGATCTTGCCCCGCAGCGGCAGGATCGCCTGGGTGCGGCGGTCGCGGCCTTGTTTGGCGGAACCACCGGCGGAGTCTCCTTCGACAATATAGAGCTCGGACTTGGCGGGATCGCGCTCGGAGCAGTCGGCGAGTTTGCCGGGCAGGCCGCCGCCGGAGAGGGCGGACTTGCGGACCGTTTCGCGGGCTTTCCGAGCGGCCTCGCGGGCGCGGGCGGCGTTGACGGATTTTTCGATGACGCGCTTGGCGAGACCGGGGTTCTCGTCGAAGAACTGCATGAGGCCTTCGTAAACGATGGAGGAAATGACGCCTTCGATCTCGCTGTTGACGAGTTTGTCCTTGGTCTGCGAGCTGAAGCGCGGGTTCGGCATTTTCACCGAGATGATCGCGATGAGGCCTTCGCGGACGTCGTCACCGGTTAGGGCGGGGTCCTTGTCCTTGAGGATCTTGTTGGCCTTGGCGTATTGGTTGATGCCGCGGGTGAGGGCGGTGCGGAAGCCGGTGAGGTGGGTGCCGCCGTCGCCGTTAGGAATGGAGTTGGCGAAGCAGAGGATCTGGTCGTTATAGGAATCGTTGTATTGGAAAACCACGTCGGCGAAGACGTCGTCGGTGGTTTTTTTGCCGTCGTAGTCCAGGTCGATGGCGCGCTTGCCGTGGAGAATGACCGGCTCGTCGTGGATGAGGGTTTTGTTCTCGCCGAGCTGGGCGACGAATTCCTCGATGCCCTTTTTGTAGAAAAACGTGGCTTTCTTGGCGGACTCGGGGCGCTCGTCCTCGAGGTCGATGGTGAGGCCGGGATTGAGGAAGGCGAGCTCGCGAAGGCGGGTGGCGAGGCGGTCGAATTTGAACTCGATGGTATCGACGAAGATGGTGGCGTCCGGGAAGAAGGTGATCATCGTGCCGGTCTTGCCGGGATCGACCTCGCCGATGACGTGCAGCGGGATGGTGGTTTTTCCACGTTCGAAGCCGATGAGGTGGACTTTGCCGTTCCGCATGATTTCCGCTTTGAACCAGTCGGAAAGGGCGTTGACGCACTTGGCGCCGACACCGTGGAGGCCGCCGGAATATTTGTAGGCGCCTTGGCCGAACTTGCCGCCGGCGTGGAGATTGGTGAGCACGAGCTCGACGGCGGGCATGCCGAATTTCAAGTGCATGTCGACCGGAATGCCGCGGCCGTTGTCGGCGATGGAGACCGAGCCATCGACATGGATGGCGACCTTGATGCGGCTGCAATAACCGGCGAGGTGCTCGTCGATGGAGTTGTCCAGGACCTCGAAAACGCAGTGGTGGAGACCGCGCTCGTCGGGGTCGCCGATATACATGCCGGGGCGCTTGCGAACGGCATCGAGGCCTTCCAGCTTATCGATTTGGGCGGCATCGTAAACCTGCGCTGCGGCTACCTGGGTTTCTGCTTTTTGTGGCTCGTTCGAAGACTCGGACATAGTGGGGCCAGAGGGTCTAAAATCCTCCCCCGGGAGACAAGGAATTTCGTGCTTTTTTCGCACTCCGACCTCATCTTTTAACTGGTTGATTATGAGTGGATTAAAAGCGAACTAATAGCTCATCCAGTCCTTCATGAACCAAGTCACCAGCAGGCAGGCGCAAAAGACTAAAACAAACAGCAGGAAGATGCGGAGAATTCTGAAGGATTCCCTTCTGTCCAAGTGCTGATAGTCGATCGCCGAGTCCGCGATGACCCGGCCTTTCCCGCATCGTGACGGGCCTTTCCGGAAGGTTTCGCCGCGGTTGAAGGCACCTTCCGGAGGGGCTGTTTGGAGGCTCGGGGCGGTGACGGGTGAGCGGCAGACGGGACAGGGGCCCGTGACACCGGCCAAGTGACTCTCCAGCGATAACGTCACGCTGCAGGCCGGACATTTGAAAATGAGCTGCTCGGGGGGAGTCTGACCTTGTAACACGCGCGAACCTTATGGGTTCTCCCGAACGAGCTCAAGTGACAAGATAGACAAGATTCTCCGACACTATTCCATGCCGAGAACCTCGCGCTGCCAGTTGAGCAGAACATCAGCGGATTTGGCTTCGCCAGCGGCGAGATACTCCAGGACGGCGCGGGGGGCGATCAAGGAGCCCTCGATATCCAGCTTAACCGCGGCCTGTTCGCGGGCCCTGATGAGCTCATCCACTTTGCGCTCGAAATCGCGGTCGCGCTTGCGTCGCTTGCCACAGGGGCGCTCCGGCCACTCGGATTCCGGAGTTTGCTTGGCTTCGGCGAGTGCGAGACGGAAGCGTTTCACCCGGTCCGGACGGAAATGAGTGGGGGCGGAAATCGATTTTCCGGCATCCAGGTCGAGACTCCATTCGAGGAGCTGCCGGTTCGGGGCGACCATGAAGGACGGGCGGTCCCACGATTTTGCCTCGCCGTCCCGCCAATGCCAGAGTGCCCGCAGGCAGGTGAGGCCGTAGCCGTTCAACTTGCCGGAGCCTTGGACGCGCCAGTTTTCCTCCTTGGAATCATCCCGGTCAAGGACCCGCTGGCGGGCTGCCAGGCAGCTTTCCTCGAACCATTCGTAGCGGCCCTTTTCCTTGAGGGAGCCGACGATCATGTCGCCCATTTCCAAAAGATAGTGCACGTCGTTGAGTGCGTATTCGACCATCGTGGGCGACAGCGGGCGCTTGCCCCAATCGGCTTTCTGCGAGGATTTTGAGAGCTCGACACCGAAGTAGTGGTTGACCAGGTCACCCAGACCAAACCGCCGGACGCCGAGCAGCCTCGCGCCGATTTGGGTGTCGTAAACCACAGCGGGAAGTTTGCCAAACTGGCGCTTGAACATCGTCATGTCGTAGTCGGCGCCGTGCATCCAGACAACCGCTTCCCCGAGATAATCCCCCAAGGAGGACAAGTCCTCGATGGCCAGCGGATCGATCAGGACGCATTGATGGCGGTCGGCGAACTGGACCAGGCAGAGCGATTCGCGGTAGCGGTGGAGGCTGTCCGCTTCGGTATCAATCGCGCAGATCGGCCGATCCGAGCCATTCCTGCTGGCCCTGAGATGACTCTCCAAGCGATCTGCGGTGTCAATCATGTCCGAACTCATCAACAGGAAATACAGAGGTTTTCAGTCCAGCATGCGGAGGTTTTCAGGCGGGATCATGGTGGAAGAATGGGTTGCGGGCCTCCAGCTGACAAGGGGGAAATTAGATTACTAATCAAATCGGGATGACTATGTAATCACCGGTCGATTAGACGACCCGGAAGGAGGCGGCTTGTTCGGGGGTCAGCTCGATGCACTGCCAGGGCAAGCCGTGGACGTTCAGGTCGGCCATGAAGGCGTCCGGATCGTGCTGTTCGATGTTCCAGACGCCGGGCTTTTTCCAAGCGCCGGCGAGTAATTGCTTGGCTCCGATCATGGCGGGGACGCCGGTGGTGTAGGAAATCGCCTGGGAGCCGACCTCGGCGAAGCAGGCTTCGTGGTCGCAGATGTTGTAAATATAGATCGCCTTGGGCTTGCCGTCCTTGAGGCCGGTGATGACGTTGCCGATGCAGGTTTTGCCTTTGGTGGTGACGCCGAGGTCGCTTGGATTTGGCAGCACCGCCTTGAGGAATTGGAGTGGGACGATTTCCACGCCTTGATACATCACCGGGTCGATCCGTGTCATGCCGACGTTCTGGAGCACTTCCAGGTGTTTCAGGTAATTCGGCGAGAACGACATCCAGAACTGCGCGCGCCGGATCGTCGGGATGTGCTTCACCAGCGATTCCAACTCCTCGTGATACATCCGGTAAATTTCGTAAGTCCCGACGCCGTCCGGGCAGGTGAACGGCTGGTGCTTGGACATCGGCGCGGTTTCGACAAACTCGCCGTTTTCGAAATGGCGGCACTCGGCGGTGACCTCGCGGATGTTGATTTCCGGGTTGAAATTCGTGGCGAACGCCTTGCCGTGGTTGCCGCCGTTCACGTCGATGATGTCGAGCGTGTGGATCTCGTCGAAATGGTGTTTGAGCGCCCAAGCGGTGTACACATTGGTCACGCCGGGGTCGAAGCCGGAGCCGAGCAAGGCGGAGAGCCCGGCGGTTTCAAATTTTTCCTGATACGCCCACTGCCAGGAATACTCGAATTTCGCGACGTCGAGCGGCTCGTAATTGGCGGTGTCCATGTAGTCGCAGCCGGCGAGCAGGCAGGCGTCCATCAGATTGAGGTCTTGGTAGGGCAGGGCGACGTTGATCAGCAGCTTGGCCCCGGTTTGGCGGATGAGCGCGGCGATTTCCTCCGCGTTGTCAGCGTCCACCTTGGCGGTGGCGATCACGCGGCCGGTGCGTTTCCTGACCTCGGCGGCGATCGCGTCGCACTTCGAGAGCGTGCGCGAGGCGAGGGTAATCTCCCCGAAGACCCCGGGGACCATGGCGCATTTGTGGGCGACGACGCTGCCGACCCCGCCGGCTCCGATGATTAGGACTTTATTCATGATGGAATTAGGCACAAGGGGTGCGGGAATCGCAGCCCGCTGGCAAGAAATTCCCCGTGACGTTTGAAGATCTTTCCGCAAATTTTCCGACAATTTTTGAATCGCAAGGCGTTTTCATCCCTGAAAGGCTTGTGCCAGACATCAAAATCATCCCGCTCAATGAAACTCAACACCCCACCTTCCAACTTCCGCCGCAGCGCAGGCTTCACCCTGCTTGAAATGGTCATCGTGCTCGGCATCATCGCCATCATCATGGGCGGTGCCATCTTCACCATGCGCGGCATCGGCGATGCGGCGAAACTTCGCCAAGTGGAGGCCGACTTCAAGAGCTTTGAAAGCGCCTTGGTGATGTACCAGCTGAATGCGGGATCATTTCCCACGACTCAACAAGGCCTCAAGGCATTGGTGGACAAGCCGTCGAGCACTCCGGTGCCACGCCGCTGGGTGCAGGTGATGAGCAAGCTGCCGCCGGACCCATGGGGCGCGGACTATGGCTACCGTTTCCCGGGTAAGAAGAAATCCAACTCCTTTGAAATGTTCTGCAAGGGCCCGGACGGCCAGGAAGGCACTCCCGATGATCTCAGCAGTCAGGACGACTAAGCCGCAGCGGGGCTTCACGCTGATCGAGCTCATCCTGGTGCTCGCGATCGCCGCCATCGTCATGGGCGGGGCGGTCG
>JAIFNK010000293.1 GCA_020047775.1 Akkermansia sp.
CCCATGCCGGGGCGCTGGCTTCGCGATAGATCGCGGAGCTGGAGGCGATTTCGGAAATCTTGATGGTCCCTTCGGTGCCCATGAAGCTCTCCCAGAAACCGCCGCCGGAGCTGGTGGTGGTGAGTACCTGGTAGAACGCGCGCACGCCGCCTTGCGGGGTGTCGAATTCGAAGATGGCCATGACGTTGTCGAAGTGCTCGCGGGTCTTGAAGTAATCGTTTCCACCGGAGGCGTAAACGGACTTGGGTGCGACGCCGAGGAACCAGCCGAAGATGTCGATCTGGTGGGCTCCGAGGTCGGAAATGGGGCCGCCGGAGAGATCGCGGAAGGTGCGCCAGTTCATGAACTGCTGCATGTCCTTGAAGCCGTATTTACTTAGGATGTCGGACTTGATCGCGAGTTTCGGATTGAAGCCGATGTCTTGGGACGAGTTGACGGCGCGGTTCCACTGGGCGTTGATGTTGACGATCTGGCCGCAGATTTTGTGGCCGTTGATCAACTTGTCCAAGGTGTAGCGGTAGCGCGGGTTGCTGCGGCGCTGGTGGCCGATCTGGCAGAGTTTGCCGGATTTTTCCATGGCCTTCACCATGGCGCGGGCACCGTCGATGGTGTTTGACATCATTTTCTCGCAATAGACGTTCAACCCGGCTTCGAGGCACTTCACGGTGTGCGGGGAGTGCCAGAAATCCGGTGTGGCGACGATGACGGCGTCCAGGCCCTTCTCGGTGGCGAGCATTTCATCGATGTCGATGTAGCCCTTGGGCGTGTGGCCTTGAAGGGCGCGGACCTTGGCGATACCACCCTTGAGGTTGTAATCCCAAATGTCGCAGACGGCCTGGAAGTGGATGCCTGGGATGTTGGACATCGCCTCGAACAGGACGCGGCCCTGTTTGCCCATGCCGACGAGGGCGACGTGGATGGCGTCCGGGCCGGCGGTGGATTGGTTGGCGGCGCGGAGGATATTGGGAGCGCCGAGCACGAGTCCCGCGCCGACGCCGGCGACGGTTTTCGAGAGGAAGTCGCGGCGGTTGACTGTGGGTAGTGGGTCGTTCATGGGATTACCATTTTTTGAGGATTGCGAAGCGGTTGTGTTCGGCAAGGGCGAGTGCCATGACGATGAGGATCATGTGAATGCCGAGCCATGAGACACCTTCGTCTTGTTTGATCAAAATCAAGCCCCAAGTGAGGCTGACGTAGAGCAGGCCCAGCAGGAAGAGCGAGGTGCGGTTGGCGATGCCGAGCAGGATGGTAAGTCCAAGGATCAGCAGCGTGGGGCCGAGGATCTTGTCGTAGAGCGGCAGCGCGAACTTCATCATCAGCGGCTCGGCCTGGAACTTCGACATGAGTGCTTCCGGCACGCCGTGGTAGTTTTCCAGGGCGTATTGTTTGACGGAGCCGGCGGCGGTGAGGCCGTATTCGTTGGGCGCTCCATCGACGGATACGATCTTGTCGGAGGCTTTGCTGCCGGCGAATTTTTCAACGCCGGTCTGGATGGCGCGCACGGCAAGCCAGACGCGGAGGAGGAGGGCTCCGTAAACGAGAGCCAGCTTATCGGTTGAACAACAGGATTCAGTAGTCATTTTTCGGTTAGTTTTGGTTTCAGGTGGTGAGTGGACGGGCGATTTTGGAGATCAAATCTTGATGCGGGCACCAAGGCGCGGGTGGGCGGCTTGCTCGGGATTGCCGGTGACCTTTTCGGCCTTCGGGTCCCAGTTGAGAGGTTGTTTCGAGTCCATGGCGACGATGGCAAGCTGGCCGAAGGAGGCGGCGCGGTGGGCGGCTTCCGCCGGGGCCACGGTGAGCTTGCGCGAGCGGACGCAGTCGATGAAATTCTGATAGTGACTGGGCGGCTTGGTGTCGAAGTCGGCCGGCAGGTTGCGCAGCATCTCGCGGTCGGAGGCTTCGAGCTTGCCGCGGTTGACGTGGATCCAGCCTTTTTCCCCGGTGAACTTGGTGCCGCCGAAGTCGCTGCGGACTTCGAGCACGCGGCCGTCGGCGAAGGTGCCCTGATAGGAATACTTGACGTAGGCGTTGAAAAACTCGTGGTTTCCGGCCTCGCCGGTGCCTTCCATTTTCACGGGTCCGGTGCCGTCGAGGCCCAGAGACCAGAGCGCGATGTCCACGTGGTGGCCCACCCAGTCGAGCAACTGGCCGCCGCCGAAGCTGTTGTGCCAGCGCCAGTTCCACGGGTGGATCATCGGGTGATAGGGGAAATCGCCGACGGGAGCGCTGTAAGTTTTCCAATCGAGATTCTCAGGCGGCTTGCCGATCATTTCCGCGACCTTGTCGGCAGGCATGTGCTGTTTGATGCTCATGCCGGAGGGCGTGCCACACTCGAAGCGGGAAATCTTGCCGAGGGTGTCGTTCTCGATGAGCGCCTTGAAGCGGCGGAACTCCCCGCCCGAGCGCTGCCAGCATCCAGTCTGCCAGACGCGGTTGTTTTTCTTCAGCGCGTCCACCAGCAGGCGGCCTTCGGCGAGGCCCCAGGTGAAGGGTTTTTCGCCGTAAACATCCTTGCCGGCGTTGGCGCAGTCGATGCCGATGCGGGCGTGCCAGTGGTCCGGGGTGGCGAGGCTGACGACGTCGAGGCCGGGGTGCTGGAGCAGGTCGGCGTGGTGGGCGTAGATTTTACAATCCGTGTTCTTATAAAACGCATCCACCTTGGCCTTGGCTTTGGCGGCTTGGTTGGAATCCACATCACAGACGGCGACGACGCGGACGCCCTTGATGTTGAGGAAATTCGTCATGTTTCCGCTCCCCTGGCCGCCGACTCCGACGCAGCCCATGACGATGTCGTCATTGGGCGAGCCCTCTTGGGCGCGCAGGAAAGCCATGGGCGCGAGGCCGAGGGCGGTGACAGTGGTGGCAAGGAATTTCCGGCGGGCGATGGGCTGGGAGACGGGGGACATGGGAATGATTGATTTAACTGAAACCGTTGTGGTCTATCCCTTACGCGAGCTTGGGTTCCCAACCGGCACGATAGGTGCGCTTGAGCATGGCTTTCACCTCGGGCAGGCCGCGGGCTTCCATGGCTTTCATGTTCCAGTCGATCTTCTTGCCAAGGCGGACGGCGAGGTTGCCGACGAGCACCATCTCGGTGAGCGGTCCGGCGTGGTCCACGAAGTTGGAGATCGGCTTGGGTCCCTCGCCCCGGACTGCGCGGCAAAGTTCCTGAGTTGGTCCGCCGACGACGCGGGCATAGACTTTTTCGATTTTGTCGGGTTCGGCACGCACACCATTCCGGAAGAGAACGGGGGCTACGCCGCAGTAGGCGTCGTTGACGAACAGGACGCCCGTGGTGCCGACGAAGACCTGGCCGAAGCCTTCGTTGAGTTTCAGATCCGCCGGGATTCCGGGCGGGCGGACGAATTCCTTGTCGTTGTTCGGGTCGTTCACGCCGTCCTGCCAGATGACTTTGACGGCCGCGCGTTTGCCCTTGGCTGGAAATTGATAGACGATGGTGGAGCGCTTGGGAGCGGTGTTTTCATCGAATTCGGAAACCTTGCTGGCCTCGACCACGAAGTCTCCTTCAAGATTGAGCGCCCAAAACGCGGAGTTCATGCTGTGGCAGCCGATGTCGCCGAGCGCACCGCAGCCGTAGTCCCAGAATCCGCGCCATTTGAAGGGGTGGATGGCCGGGCTGTAGGGCCGGTCGGTGGCGCAGGTGCCTTGCCAGACGTCCCAGTTGATGTTTTCGGGCACCGGGGTGACCGGTGGAAACTCGAGCCCCTTGCCCTGCGGCCAGATCGGGCGGTTGGTCCAGTAATGGACTTCCGTCACGTCGCCGATCATGCCGGACTCGATCCATTCGCGCAGGACGCGGGTGCCCTGCATGGTGGCTCCCTGGTTGCCCATGACGGTGAGCACGTTCTTTTTCTTGGCATACTCGGCCAGCGCGCGGGCTTCCCAAAGGTTGTTGCACAGCGGCTTCTGGACCATCACGGGCTTGCCGTGGCGGATGGCCTCGATCGCGATCGGGAAGTGCATGTGGTCCGGCGTGGAAACGGTGACGACGTCGATCTGGTCCGCCACGCTCGCAAACATCTCGCGGTAGTCGGAAAAAACCTTGGCATCGGGAAACTTCGCCAGGGCTTTCTCGGTTTGGCGACCGTCGATGTCGCACAGGAAGGCGATGCGGTTGCCGTTGGAGATTTCGGAAATGTCGCTCGCACCCTTTCCGCCGCAGCCGATGGCGGCGACGTTGAGCTGTTTGAGGGCTTTTTCCTGCCCGAAGAGCAAGTTAGGGGCGAACGCGGTGCCGGCTAAGGCGGCGGCGGACTTGATGAAACTGCGGCGAGTGGGGTCTTGCATGGTGATTCGTCGGTAGCGATGATGGAACTTCTGAGGGTCGTTTACGTCCGGGTGGATTGATTTTTTTCGCCAGAGTGACGGCTAATGCGATTTTCCCGGAGGGGGGTGTCAATTAGAGGGGGTATTCAGCGTTTTTTTCTGAGCCGTTTGCCGGTCAGGCGGGTGGCGATGAGGTTGGGACAGCGACCTTTCAGGCGCAGTTGCTCGCAATTCGCCTCGATCTTGATCGTCTGCCGGACCGGCTTGAAACCGAGCCGCCGCGTGATGCAGTCGTTGAGCAAATCGAGGTGCGAGTCCTCGAATTCCACCACGCGCCCGCAGTCGATGCAGACGAGGTGGTTGTGTGAGGGTTTTTCGAGGAAATTGGGATCGTAGGTCGTCTGGTTGTCGCCCAGGTCGATTTCCCGGAGCAAATCCGCCTCTACCAGCAGGCTGAGGGTCCGGTAAACCGTCGCGCGGGAAGTCTCCGAGTCCAGTTTCCGCGCGCGGTCGAAGAGTTCATCGGCCGTGAAATGCTCGTCCTTGGAAAACGCGGCTTTGACGATGGTCTCCCGCTGGCCGGTCCGCCGCAGCCCTTTGCGGCGGATGAATTCGTCGAGTCGTTCCTGGATGCTGGCGTCCACGGCTGGTTTCTAGCGTCCCGATCCTGTCAGGGGAAGAG
The DNA here is from genome assembly GCA_020047775.1 of Akkermansia sp. GTDB lineage: Bacteria > Verrucomicrobiota > Verrucomicrobiia > Verrucomicrobiales > Akkermansiaceae > Luteolibacter. Next base: position 4,973 of record JAIFNK010000293.1, read on the forward strand.
GAATCCATTTGAAAGCCCGGCGACCCCGTCCAGCGTAGTTGAAAGATGCGGGTCCTCGCATCCTTCCGTCCTGCTCCCATGAATCCAAATATCTCACGCCGCAAATTTATTGGAACCACCGCCCTCGCGATCGGCATGCCGACGATCATTCCGGGGTCCGCCTTGGGGAAAAACGGCGCCGTCGCACCCAGCAACCGGATCGTCATGGGCGGCATCGGCATCGGCCCGCGCGGGCGGGAAGTGCTGAACTGCTTCCTCGCGCAGCCGGACGTCCAGTTCGTCGCCATCGCCGATGTGCAGGAGTCGCGCCGCGAAATCGTCCGGCGCCTGGCCAACAGGAAATACGGTAACGAGGACTGTTACAAATGCCGCGACATGATGGAAATCCTCGGCCGCGACGACATCGACGCCGTCCAGATCACCACCGGCGACCACTGGCACGCGCTCGGCATCATCCGCGCTTCAAAAGCCGGCAAAGACATCTACGCGGAAAAGCCGTGCAGCATGACGATCCGCGAAACCCAGGAGCTGTCCGATGCCGTGAAACTCCACGGACGGGTCTTCCAAGCCGGCACCCAGCGGCGGAATGTGGACAATTTCCGCTTCGCCGCCGAGCTCGCCCGGAGCGGCCGGCTTGGGAAAATCCACACCGTCCACGCCTCGATCCTGCGGCTTGTCCCGGACCTCGCCCCGCTGCCCGGCGAACCCGAGCCGGATCCGGCGGTCATCGATTGGGACGCCTGGCTTGGCCCTGCGGCGCTGCGCCCGTATAACCAAAAATACGTCGAAGGACGCTGGCGCGGCCATTATGCCTTCCACGGAGGTGCCGGCCTGCCCGAGTGGGGCGCGCACACCCTCGACCTCTGCCAATGGGCCGCGAACGCGGATGGCACCACCCCGATCGAGTTCGAGAGCAAGGGCGACACCCTCATCGAAGGCCGCTACGCCAGCGGGGTGAAATTGGTAATGCGCCTCGCCGGATTCAAAGGCGAGGGCGACTGGGTCGTCCCCGGCACCTGCCCGGTGCGCTTCGAGGGCGAGGAAGGCTGGGTCGAGACCGCGGATTTCGGAAAAATCGCCGCCAGCCACCCTTCGCTCTTGGAGGGCGTCCCGGCCAAGGAAATTTCCGGCACCAATCCGATCAAACACGTCCGCGATTTCCTCGACTGCATCAAATCCCGCGGCGCACCCGCGGCGAACGAGGTGGTCACCCGCAACGGCCACATCGCCTGCCACGCCGCCGCCATCGGCTGGCAGCTCGGGCGAAAAGTCCGTTTTGATCCGGCCACCGAGAAATTTATCGACGACGAGCAAGCCAACAAAATGTGCAGCACTCCCCGGCGCGCACCTTGGACGGCCTGAAAACGCAAGAATCGACAGCCGCGCTGGTTGCGCTAGCTTTCCGGCGGATGAATTTGAAGGAACTCGGCTGGAACCCGGAATTGGAAACTGCCCGCGCGGCCTACGCCGGAAAGGGCTGGGTACCCGCACGCCTGATCCGCGAGACGATCATCAACTACGGTGCCTTCCTCGCGGACGGCGAGGAAATCGACGTCATCCTCTGCGGCCGCGTCTGGCACGAGGCCGCTTGCGACGCGGATCTCCCCGCCGTCGGCGACTGGGTGATGGTCGAGCTCGGCGATGAAAACCAGCCGTCCGTCATCCGCGCGATGCTGCCGCGGCGCACCTGTTTTTCCCGGAAAATGCCCGGCAACAGCTCGCAGGCGCAAGTCATCGGCGCGAACATCGACCTCGTCGCCGTGGTCACCGACGCGGGCCCGGATTTCAACATCCGCCGGATGGAACGCTACTTCATGCTCATCGGCCGCAGCGGTGCGAAGGCGGTGGTGCTGGTGAACAAATCCGACCTTTTCCCCATCGAGCAAAGCATGGCCGCCGCCGCGGAAATCGCCGCGCTGTGGGACGGTGCCAGCGTCCACGTCACCAGCGCGGTGAGCGGCCAGGGCCTCAAGGTGCTCAAGAAATACATTAAAAAGGGCATCACCATGTGCATCGTCGGCTCCAGCGGCGTCGGGAAATCCACACTCGTGAACCAGCTCTACGGCGAGGATTGGCAGTGGACCAGCGAGTGCAACGAGATCACCGGCAAGGGCCGCCACACCACCACCTCCCGCGAGCTCGTCCCGCTGCGCAACGGCGGCATGCTCATCGACAATCCCGGCATGCGCGAGATCCAGATGTGGACCGACGAGGCCACGCTGCGCGACAGTTTCGCCGATGTGGAAGCCCTAACCGCCGAGTGCAAGTTCTCCGATTGCAGCCACCGCAAGGACGCCAAGTGCGCCATCCGCGCCGCCGTCGAGGCCGGCACGCTCGACCTCGCGCGTTATGAGAATTTCCTCAACCTCGAAAACGAGATCGCCGCGTTGAAAAAACGCTCCGAGAAGCGCCAGATGGCCGTCGAGCGCTGGGCCAAGCGCAACAGCGTCAAAGCCCGCAACCTCGCTGATCGAATCCAGCTCGAAAAAGACCACCGCGGCGACCTCTGACGCGGCAGCTGCGGAATCAATCACGACAGAGCGACAGATAGTTAGTCAAATGCCGCAATTGGTGATTGCGGGGGTTGATTCCGGAGATCCCTCACACCCGCACCCGGAGATCCCTCATGCTCCACAGCACCCCGGCGGCGGCCGTTCCATTCCCCTTCATCCGCCGTGCGCCATCCTTGCGTTTCTCCGTGAACCGATCCCGCGCCGCTGCGAACGCCTCGTTCACGAACGCCTTGCTTCCGACCACCGCTCCATCGGTGAAATACCTCACCCGGCAGCGCAGCATCGCCGCCAGCTTCAAATCCGGTAAAACCGTCCCGTTGTCTTCCGCTTCCAGCGCTTCCGCCGCATTCATCGGCGGACGGAGCACGCCCTTCTCCACCTCCGCCCTGCCGCTCTTCCTGCCCAGCGCCAGCCCCATGCTCCGTCGGTAAATTCTCGAAACTTCCGTCCATTTCCCGACTTCGAAGCCCGCTCCGTGGTGGCTCATGCAAGCCCTAACCAGCCCTTCGCGCGCCTTCTTCCCATTCCCCTTCGGTCCGCCGCCCACCGCCTCGCCATAGCTGCTCCAGCGGTAATCCGCCGGATCGGCTACCATCCCGGCCCGCACGGGGTTGAGGTCAATGTAAGCGGCCATCGTCCGCGCCGCGACCCCGCTTTCCACGATCACGCTCTTGTAACGCTCCTCCCACAGCGTGCCGCTGCGCTGGTGCGTCCTGTTGAACCACCGCGTGAAGCGCTGGAGCAGCGTCTTCATGAACTCGCTAAGGCTGTGCATCCGGTAAGTAAAACGGGCGTGGATTTCCGCCACCCACGACTCCCGTCCCTGAGCCCGCGCCTCCGCTAACTCATTGGCCACCACCGCCACAAACGCCTCGCTATTCGTCGCAGCGAGGCGTCTCAACAATTCCTCGTCGGAAATCCCGTCTGCCGGCATCGGCGGCACCTCCAGCAGAATATGGAAGTGGTTGGACATGATACAGTAAGACAAAACCCGGCAGCCCGAAAACTTCTCCTGCATCCGCATGAACATGCGGAAATGCTCGCGTTCGTCGTTTTCAAACACAAAGCGCCGGTCCACCACCCGGGAAATACAATGGTAGATCGCCGGTTTCTCCGCCGAATCCTTCCAAGGGGCCAACCAACGTCTGCTACTCATGGCCCCTTCTACTCTCCCCAACCCACTTGGCAAGAACCAACTCCGCTTTTTGTCTGGGATTTTGAATAACCCCTTTTACTCTACCCACCCCCCCACTTGGCAAGAACCAACTCCGCTTTTTGTCTGGGATTTTGCATAACGTTCCGTTGATGCCAGGCTCCGTGTACTGACGGCAGCCTGCTGCGGCATGGATGGGAGCGGATTCAGTGAGCGAACCCGATCCCGCCTCCGCCAGCAGGCTGGCAACACCCGATAGCGGCAGCAGGCTGCACGCAGTCCACGGGCCAAGCCTGCGGATTGGCCGGAAATCAATCGTGTTTGGGAGCTCAAAATGAGATGTGGAGGCGGGCAGGATAGCCTGTTTCACCGGGCACCGGGGCATTGCACTTGCCGCCGGGGAGGCGGGCGTGAGAATCTGCAGCGGCATTGACGACGATTCGAAATACTCAGTTGGACGGATGGCGGGCCTTCGCGGTGCTGGGGGTGATGTGGCTGCACTGGGTGCCGGCGGCTTGGCGCGGGCACTTCCCCTTCGAGATCGGGCTGTTCTTTTTCCTGACGCTGACCGGCTTCCTGATTACGCGGATCCTGCTGCGCGAGCGAAAGGCTTGCGAGGAACGCGGCGGGAAATGGCATTTCAAGGCTTACGTGCATTTCCAAAAGCGGCGGATGATGCGGATCCTGGTGCCGTGTTACGCGGCGATGCTTTTTGCGATCACCGTGGGCGCTCCGGACATCCGGCAGCATTGGCTGGCCTACTTCGGGCATTGGTCGAATTTCCACATGGCGTTCATGGAGGGCTGGCCATCCGGGACGGCGCACTACTGGACGCTGGCGATCCAGGTGCAGTTCTATCTGCTGTGGCCGCTGGTGGTTTTCGGCACGCCGCGCAGACTCCTGGCGGCGGTGTTTCTCGGCTGCGTGGCGCTCGCGCCCGTTTCGAGGATGATCCTGGCGCGGCGGTTTCCGGAACTCCATCACAGCGAGATGATCACTTTCACGGCGATGGATTATTTCGGCGTGGGCGCCTTGCTCGCCCTCGCCATCGACCGCGGGATGAAGGTGGGTGACGGAAGGCTGAATCTAGCAGCGACGGCCGCGTTCGCCGGATACATCGTGCTCTACGTTTGCAACGAGATGGGCCGGTCGGTCGCAGGCTTTTGTTACATCCAGCAGACGCTGGTCTCGGTGGTGTTCGCGGGCCTGATCTCGGCGACCTTGGCGGGCTTCGGCGGATTCCGGGAAAAAATCCTGAATCACCCGGCGGTGCAGCATATCGGGCGCTTGAGCTTCGGGCTGTATCTCTTCCACACGCCGGTGCCGCTGCTTCTCGGATGGGTGCTACCGTGGCTGTGGGGGCCGTTTTTCACCGGATTCTGGCAAATCCTCCGCCTGGGAGTGTTCGGCCTGACCTCCTGGGGGCTGGCTTGGCTGTGCTGGCGCTATTTGGAAACAAGACCGGCCCACCCTAACAAGCATGCGCCTTCAGGCTCTCCAAGTCGATGAACTCCAGCGCCGATTCGTGGGTGGCCTCGAGCACGACTTCCGGCGCGCATCCGGCTTCGAAGGCTTCCTGCCAGCGGGCGGCGCAGAGGCACCATTGATCTCCCGCCGTGAGTCCGGGAAATCCGAATTCCGGGCGCGGAGTGGTCAGGTCGTTGCCCCGGTTTTTTGAAAATTGAAGAAACTTGTCGTTCACCCGGGCGCAAACGACGTGCACCCCTTGGTCGCCAGCACCGGTGCGGCAGCAGCCATCGCGATGCCAGCCAGTGAGTGGATCCAGCGAGCAAGGCTTGAGCACGGATCCGATGACGTTGCGGGTTTCGATGGCCATGGGGTAAGGATAACCCGATGTCCGTGTCCGTCCAGTGGTGAGATGAACGGCGTTCACACCGGCACCTTGTCGAGCTGGAACGCATCGTACACCGCGCGGGCGGCGTCTTCGATGCGGGTCTCGTCCACGGTCACGGCG
>JAIFNK010000271.1 GCA_020047775.1 Akkermansia sp.
AGAGTAATGCCGTCGCCCGAGCCGCCGTGCCTGTAGGTGAAAATGAGCCTCCCCTGATCGTCTTCCAAAAAGCGCGGGTAGGTGACCCGGTCCTCGAGCAGGCCGGTCATTTTGGCAGGCCTGAGGCTGGTGATGTCGCCGGGCTTCCCGGTGCGGAAATAGACGAGCGGAACACAATGCATGTTGCCCGAAACGTGGAGATTGCCCGCGCTGTCGAGCGCCATCGTGACATAATTGTGCGAATCCCAAACAATTCCGGACGGCAGCTTCTGATAAGTCCACACGGCGGACTCCAGGGGACGAGCCGCCACCATCATGCTGCGATCCGCATCATAATATGCCACATACTGACGATCGGGCGTGGTGAGCAGGCTGAAGCCAACCGGAAATTCCGAAACAACTTTCGATATTTCATGGGTCTCGGAAACAACGGGCTCCCCGGAAACCGCGCAAACCGTGGCAACGGCGGCGATCAAGCATGGCAAAATTCTCATGGAAATCCTGATACGCGGGTCATCCGCGGAATGTTGCGCTAAATGAGATCTCCCGGATTCACCTCTCCAGCAGAATCTCCGTCCCAAGCACCACAAGATCCACGCTGCCCTTCAGCGTCTGGCCAATGAACGGCGTGTTCTGCGATTTCGACTTCATGAACTCCTTGGTGAAGGTCGTTTGCCCTTCGGGATCGAACAGGATGAGATCGGCGGGCTGGCCTACTTCGATGGAAACGGCGGGCAACCCCATCAGGCGGCGGGGTTCGGCGCTGTAACGCTTCACGATGAGATCCCAGCCGAATTTCCCGGTGGCGACGAAGTGATGATAGAGCGAGACCAGCGCGGTATCCATGCCGGTGATGCCATTGGGCGCGCTGATGAAATCCTGGGATTTTTCGAACGGCGTGTGCGGCGCGTGGTCGGTGGCGATGAGGTCGAACACGCCGTCGATGAGGCCTTGCAGCAGTCCTTCGTTGTCCGCCCGGGTGCGCAGCGGCGGGTTCATCTTGTAGTTGGTATCGAAGTCGCCGATGTGCTCGTCGGTGAATAACAGATGGTGTGGAGAAACCTCGGCGGTGACTTTCACATCACCACGGGATTTCCACCAACGGATCGTTTCCATGCCCAGCTTGCTGGAAACGTGCTGGATGTGGATGTGCGCCCCGGCCGCGTGGGCCAGGCGGATGTCGCGGTCGATGATGATTTCCTCGGCGCAGGCGGGCGAGCCCTTGATGCCGAGCCGATAGCTAACCACTCCTTCGTTCAGCGCGCGCGGCCCGGCGAGTTCCGGCACCTCGCAATGGCTGGCGAAAAACATGCCGAACTCGGTGGCATACTGCATGGCGCGCAGCAGGATGGCGGGATCGCCGGTGGTGTCGCCATCGTCGGTGAGCATTTTCACCCCGAGCGCGCGCATGCCGTCGATGCCGGCCATTTCCTTGCCATGGCGGTCCTTCGTGACGCAGCCGGAAGTGTAAACCGGGATGCGGGCCGTGCGCCTGGCGATGTCCAAGACATTGGCCACCACCGTCGCGGAATCGATGGCCGGGCGGGTGTTCGGCATCATGACGACGCCGGTGATGCCGCCATTGATCGCGGCCTCGCTGCCGGAGGCGATGGTTTCCTTGGACTCGAAGCCGGGCTCGCGGAAATGGACGTGCGCGTCGAACATGCCGGGCGCGAGGATCCGGTTGCGGGCGTCGATGGTGCGGGCGCCGTCGGGAGCGGATAGATTCGAGCCGATCTGTTGGATTTTGCCGTCGGAGATGAGCACATCCGCCAGGGTAAGATCTGGCGAGTTCTCGGAGGCGATGCGGGCGTTGGTGATGAGGAGTGTCATGGGAAGAGCTAAGTAATATTCAGGGAATGAGGAATGCGGGTTCCTGACCATCGAAATGCCTCCGGATAAAATAAATCCATTTTTCCCGGAGGGAGAAGCGATCGATGATGTCCATGAACGCGCTTTTTTGCAGGACTCCTTCTTCCAGAAATTGGGAGAGACGGATCAGATCCTTGGGCCTGCCGGTCTTGAGCATGATGGCACAAAGGAACTCGGCGGCAATGATGCGGGTGGGGACGTTGTGGAAATTGCAGGCCTCCGCAAATTCCAAGGCGACTTCTTCCAGAGGACCTGGAGGAGGCAGGAATTGCACTTCCCAGCCCTCGATTTCCACACCAGCGCCTTGCTCTTTGTATCCCCACGCCTTGAGTTGCTCGTAGATGGGCGAAAGATCGATCAACAATGATGCGCCTGGGATCACCGTGAACACGTCAAGATCATAGGTAACCGTAGGCTCGACGTAATAAGCGGCGGCGATGGCACCCCCGATCGCGTAGTGACCGATCAAGCCCGCGGTTTCGAGACGATTGAGGACTTCGAGGGTCTTTTCCATGAGGAAAGCTGATGTTTCATCCGCTCGATGAGCTGGACTTTTTCTTCCCAGGTCTGGCGGGCGCGCATTTGGCGGGCTGCCATCTTCCGGGCGATTAATTCTTCAAAGGTGGTGTCCATGGGGTGATGCCAGGTTTGAGCCGGAAGGAAAGGTAGGGTGGATAATTTCAGGGCGTGACAGATTCAATTGCAATAATCGCACCTTGGGAAGTGTTCACTGTCTTCTTGAATACCGGCTTCCTTTCCATTCCCTTGGTGATTTCCACGGTGAGAGATTCCGTATCAGGTGTCGGGGAGATGATGAGGCTGATGACTTTATGCGCGGGAAACGACACGCTCTTGCCCGTCGTCAACCAGTCCAAATGTCCGTATTTTTCGACGACGATGATCGCCTGTGGAATGAACGCGCCTTCCTTGTCCGACTTCAGCTGGACGTTGAACGAAGTCATGTCTCCGCCGGTCCACTCGAAGGTTTTCACCGCGGGTGACACCAAGGCGAAGGTTCCATCAGAAACCTTGTTGAAGGACATCGACATGTCGCCACCGCTGAATTTGGACTTCTCGTCCCGCACGAAGGAAACCTTCACGATGCCTATGGGTTCGGACGGCGAATACATGATTTTCCCTTTCGTCACGAAGCTCTTGTTGCTGGTTGGATCCGGCGGAAGCAGGGTCGCATCAACTTTGAGGTAGCCACTCTTGAGTTTGAAATCGATCATGCCGGTCGTGATCTGGTTTTTGAAATCCGGATCGAGTTTCGCAGGATCGCCGTACAAGGCGAGAATCCCGGCAGCGTTTTTCGAATTCCAGGCCTTGGCGACGCGCTCGCAGAATTCCTTCTCGGTTTCCGCGTGAAGTGAGGTGGCAAGGATTGCGGCGAGGAGGAGTAAGCGTTTCATGAGGGAGCCGGAGACTAGATCGGGCGATTTCTCGGAGGCGATGCGGGCGTGGGTGATGAGGACTGTCATGGGTAATAAAATGACTAGACGGAGGGTTGGGCACGAGCGGCCGTTTGCGCAATCAAATCAAGCATTAAACCGATCTCGGGGTCCACCTGGTTGATGGGAATAGCATCGGCCAGGCCATGATAATCCCGCTTGAAAGTTCGCTGTGGCGTGCCGAGACGCTCAAAAAAGAGTTTGAAGAGAGGGTCGAGGAATTTGTCTGTCACTTTGATATCGGCGCCCCATGGGTCCGGTTCGCCAGTCAGGCGGAGCGCGTTGACGATCTCAAGGATGCATGTTTCAAGGATTTCCAAGCGGTTTTTGCGCTCAGCTTGAGCGATTAGATCATCCTCAATAAGATCGGCGACGACAAAAGAGCGAAGGCTTTCTGGAGTGACGAGAAAGTTTTCGATCTCCCTTTGGGACCACATTTTCTCAACTAGCTGAGAGCCGATGTGAAGCTCCTTTTCCACGCGGTCGAAAAGCGCCAAAGAGACAAGGTCTGGCTTGGCTTCACGTAATCCCTGAAAGTGATTGCGAGCCTCCTGTGGCAAATTGGTTCCCAGATAAACAACGGGCACCGAATCCGCTAGAAACTTGGCAGCCGCATGCTTCAGCCTATCGGCGAGACGGCGCAAGATCGCGAGGTCAGTTGACCCTTCCAAATAAAGCATCCATCCTTTTTGCTCGGCTAGATAATAATCCGCCATGCGGATACTCTCGAGCGCCTTCTTTACTTGGCCCTTTGATCTTACGTCGATTCGATGTGGTTTGCCGACAAAGGCGATGACCACATCGCGCTCCGCAGCTTCCTGAAGAACTATCTCGGAATGACTGGCCGCAACGATTTGTGAGCCATTTCCAGATGCGGTATCCGTGAGGAGATTATAAACGTCCCTTTGTCTGAGAATCTCCAGGTGGGCGTCGGGCTCATCCAAAAGCAACACTGAACCCGGATTAGCGAGCATGTAGCTGAAAAGGAGTAGGACTTGTTGGCATCCCCGCCCGGAAGATGACAAATCGAGTTCGATACCAGAGCGCTCCTTGTAGGTTAGCGACAACTCGCTGCGCTCCGGGATATAGATCGGCTCCTGGAGTTTGATCTGGAACAACTGTTCGACATTTTCAACCAGTTTAGACCACAGCGATTTATCTTCCTTTGAAAACAACTGCCAGCATAGATTGCGCAAGACTTGGGCAGTTTGACCTTCGCCGATCAACACTCCAATTTCGCCGGGCTCCTTTCGGTGCTCTCTCTCTGCCAGACCGGACATTGGAGGAAGAAAAACGACCGGGTGATGCCGCACCGCTTCCGGAATGATGCCATCTTCGGAATCCTTGATACGACAATAAAAAGATTCTTCGTTGGCGTAGTAAAACTCGAGCGTACAGGTCCACGGCTGATCCTGATACACCCCTTTGGCGGTAAGAGTGATAAACACTTTGTCCGTCCCCTGCTTCCCATCCTTTACCTTGGTGTCATTGGTATGAAGATCTCTCCATAGCAAGCGGGCACTGGGAACCGGAATGGATGAGATATCGCGTCGGTTGATCGTTATTCCAGGCCGTTTGTTTGGTGATCCTTTTCCACGTTTTTCAGCCCAGCGCCTCCAGCCAGCATCCCACAGAGCCATGGCCTGAAGAGCGCTGGTTTTACCTGAATTATTCGGTCCTATCAGTACAACAGCATTACCAAGCTCCAAATCGACAACCCCCAGACGTTTGAAATTCTCGATTCGAAAGTGAGTGATCATGGATGGTTGATTTTGACGGCTGTTGCGCAGAGTTCGAGAAAACAGGGAGGCTTTTCAAGAGACGACGGATGGAGACTCCCCACCCGGTTTGAGCCAGTAGAGCACGGCCATTCTGACGGCGATGCCGTTCTCGACCTGGTCGTTGATGAGGCTGCGCTCGTAGTCCATGACGGCGTCGCAGAGCTCGACGCCGCGGTTCACGGGGCCGGGGTGCATGAGGTAGAGGCCGCGCTTGCGGATTTCGTCGAGGCGGGCGTCGCTGATGCCATAGAGGCGGTGGTATTCGCGGAGGCTGGGGAAAAACTGGGCGTCCTGGCGCTCCATCTGGACGCGGAGCAGATAGATGAAATCCGGCGACCACGCCATGGCTTCCTTGTAGTCGGTGAAGCGGCGGATGTTCTCCGGGCCGACGCGCGGGACGAGCGAGCCGGGACCGAGATAGGCGACTTCCACTCCAAGCTTTTTCAAGATGGTGCTGGTGGAGCGGGCGACGCGGGAATGCAGGATGTCGCCGATGATGAGGACTTTTTTCCCGGTGGGATCGGGGAATTTCTCCTTGATGGTGAAGGCATCCAACAGGCCTTGCGTCGGGTGGGCGTGCGCGCCGTCGCCGGCGCTGATGACGGAGGCTTTGGTCTGGCGGGCAATCATGCCGGGCAGGCCGGAGCGGCCGTGGCGGACGATGATGTAGTCGGTGCGCATCGCCTGGAGCGTCTCGACGGTTTCCCTAACGGACTCACCCTTGGTGATGGAGGAGTGGGCGACGTCGAAGTTCGTGACGTCCGCGGATAGACGCTTGGCGGCGACCTCGAAGGAGGAGTGGGTGCGGGTGCTGGGCTCGTAGAAGAGCATGAGCACGGACTTGCCCTTGAGGGCGGGGACTTTTTTCACCGAGCGGGTGAAGAGCTCCTTGAAGGGAATGGATTGATCGAGCAGGTGTTCTATTTCCTCCCGGTCGAGTGCCGCGATGTCGAGTAGGTCTTTACGTGCCATGCCGGAGTTGGGGAAAATAGTGGAGTGCGCCGAAGACGACGACGAACAACGCCGCGACCGTGATGAAGGCGGCGTGGTGGACGGAGAGCGGCTTTTTGAAAAAGATGATGGCGGCGATGACCAGCGCGACCACCACGCAGCCTGCGGTGACTTCCTTTTGAAAGTCATAGAAGTAAAATCCGACCGCGCCGGCGACGGCGAAGAGGTAACCCGGCACGATCAGGACGGGATGTGCGGTTAGGGATTTCAGATGACCGACGGTGTTCTGTGCGGCGAGCATCTCCTGGCGGCGGATTTCGTGGATTTCCTTCTCGCTGTGGCGATGAATCGGCAGCTTGGAATCGGGCGATGGGGCCGGGACCGGAGCGATCGGGCCTTGCTCGGATTTACGCAGCGAGCGGACGATTTTCGGCAGATGGGCGACGGGCAGCGGAGTATCGACCACCCCGGTGGCCGGCGGGAGCGGCTCATCGGCGGTGTGCTCGCTGCCGGGAAGCGGGGAAGTTCTCTCCGAGCGTTTGAGCGAACGCACGGGTTTCGGCTCGTGGACTTCGGCAACCGGCAGCGGTGCCAAGGCGGATTCTCCGACCTCCGCGACTTCCTTCGATTCCTCGGGAAGTGTTTTCCCGACAGGGGCCGCCACGGGCAAGGCCTCCTCGGCCGGCGGTGGACCGACGATCCCGAGGGACTCGCGGAGTTTCGCGATTTCCTCGGCGGATTTCTTGCTCTGCGGCAGAAGGCTCATGAATTTTCTTTTTCGACGATCCGGACCTCATCCTTGCCGTCGGTCCCTTCGAGCGAAACCAATACATGGTCGAGGCGGCAGGTGTCGAGGGTGATGCCGACATAATCGGGTTGAATCGGCATTTCGCGGTGGCCGCGGTCGATGAGTACGGCGAGCTCGACCTTGCCGGGGCGGCCGTAGTCGGAAAGCGCGTCGAGCGCGGCGCGGATGGTGCGACCGGTGAACAGCACGTCGTCCACGAGGATGATGTGGGCTCCCTCGATCGGAAAAGCGATGTCGCTTTCCTGGAGCAGCGGATTTTCATGAAGGTGCTCGAAGTCATCCCGATAGAGCGAAATGTCGAGCACGCCGAATGACAGGTCCCAGTCATCCTCCGCCGAGAGGATCGTTAGAATCCGCTCCGCGACTTCATCGCCGCGGCTGCGGATGCCGACGAGGGCGACGGGGTGGCCACGGTGTTTGTCGAGGATGGCCTTGGCGAGGCGCTCCACTCCGGTGGCGATGTCTTCTGCGGTGAGAGTCTTTTGCATGATTCAAAAATTGAGGATGCCAATGTCGCGGCGGCGTTGCAAGCCGTCGAAGGTGACGAGATCCGCCGCGGCGTGGGCCTTGCTCACGGCTTCATCGCGGGTGTCGCCGCCGGAGACGACGGCGAGCACGCGGCCGCCGTGGGTTTCCCATCCGCCATCGGCGGTGCGGCGGGTGCCGGAGTGATAGACGCGGGCTCCGGCGATTTTTTCGAGCCCTGAAATTTTGTCGCCGTTGCGCGAGCTGTCCGGATAACCGGCGGATGCGAGGATGACGCAGACGCTCCAACCGTCGCTGAAACGGATGAGGTCTTCGCGGAGTTCGCCCTTCGCACCGGCGAGGCAGAACGCGGCGAGATCGCCCTCGACGAGCGGCATCACGGCCTGGCATTCGGGATCCCCGAAGCGGCAATTATACTCGATGACCTGAGGGCCGGTCTCGGTTAGCATCAGGCCGAAGTAGAGGAATCCCCGATAAGGCAAGCCCTCGGCGCGGAGTCCGCCAACGGTTGGCTGGACGATTTCCTTTTCGATCAGGGAGAGCAATTCCTGCGAGATGAGCTGGCGGCTGGCCACGGCTCCCATGCCGCCGGTGTTCGGGCCGAGGTCGCCGTCGTTGGCGCGCTTGTAGTCGCGGGCCGGGGTGAAAATCAGGTATTGATCGTCGATGATCGCGGCGAAAATCGAGACTTCCGGACCCACGAGGCATTGCTCGACGAGCACGCGTCCGGCACCGAAACGGCGCTGGGTGAAAACGTCATCGAGGAAATCCAGCGCGGACGCCTCATCCGGACAAACCGCCACGCCCTTGCCGGCGGCGAGTCCGTCGAATTTCAACACCGTCGGATAGACTCCGCCGATCGCCGCGACAGCCTCCTCCAAAGTATCGGTGGCCACGCCGCGCGCGGTGGGGATGCCGTTTCTCACGAGAAATTCCTTCGCGAACTCCTTGCTCGCTTCGAGTTGCGCGGACTCCTTCGGCGGTCCCCAGCACGGGATGCCGTTTTTTCCGCAGAGGTTCGCGAGTCCCTCGCCTTTCACGAGATAGCTCTCCTCGCCGGCGACGCAGAGGTCGATGGCATTCGCTTTCATCCAGGCGACAAGCGACTCCAGTCCGTCGGCTGCGACTGGTTTTGCCAGTTCGAAAATCGCATCGCTGCCGGGAAAACAAAACAACTCGGGCTTCCCCGGTGATTCCGACAACGCCCTTACCAGCGCATGCTCGCGCCCACCTTTGCCAACGACCAAAATTCTCATCCGCCAGGGTTTTTGCGGAATCCAGCGACGGACTCAACCCTGAATCGCTGCAAGCAGCGGAGAATGTTGATTTACGGGGTGACGAGCGTCCAGCCGAGGGCTTTCAGCTCGGTGCGGGTGCGGTCGGTGGCGCCCCCGCCGAGCAGCAAGGTCGGCTTGCGGCCGATCAAATCATCGCGATTGGCAAATCCGGCGACTTCCGGCGTCCAGCTCAAGTAGTCCACCGGCGCGGAAATCTGGAGCACTCCGGCGGCATCGATCGCGCCGGGGAGACGGCCGACGACTTCCAGCGAGGAACAGGCGGATTTCCCGGATTGCTGCTGCTTGGCCAGGAGAATGAGCGCCTGGTTGAGAAACTCCACCTGCCGGCGGGTCTCGCAATTTGCGGCGACCCCGGCGATCGCGGCACTGCCTTTCAGGGTGCCGAGCGCCTTGAGCGAGCGGAGGATCGAGCTGCGCAAGGTGATGGAAAGTGCCTCGTTCGAAAGAAAGCGCCGGATCGCGTCTTCGGGAACCCCCATGGCGGCGAGCGCCTGCTGGTTTCTCATCGCCAGCTCCGAGGGGGTGAGCGAGTAAATTTCATCCGGCAGGCCGACCATTTTCGTCGCCGTGAGGGCCATCGACGCGCCGCCGGAAACCGCCGCCGCGCCGATCCGCAGCGGCAGGCCACCCGAGAAGAAAACCCACGAAACCTTCTCGATTTCCTGCTGGAGACGCTCGTTGTCGGTGTAGGGATCCACCCCAAGCTGCTTCGCGCATTCCAGCTTCGTGGTCTCGAATCCGATGATGCCCCTCGCCGCATTCCCGATGCCGGCGGCGGCCTGGCTTTCCTCGCCGCGCTCCATCCGCTCCTTCGCGTTAGACGCGGCGTTCCCGACCGACTGGCCGATTTTCTGGAAAAAGTGACCCACCGTTTTCGGCACCGCCTTGACCGAGCCGACCGGGTCTTTCGCGATGTTTTTCACGGCATCGACCGGTTGCTCGATCGAGCGCTTCACCCCTTCCGCGAAGAGGTCGCTCTTGCTGACTTCCAACAGTTTCCGGATCGCCTGAAGCTCGTGAATCCGCATGCGGGCCAGTTCGGTGCTGATGACTTCCATGTCGCCGTAGTCCGAGTCGATGGTGAAATGAGCCATGTAGCCGTCGGTCGGCACCATTTCACGCACCCGGTGGGCGGGACCTGCCGCATCCGGCCCGAGCAAGACGCTCGCAGATAAAACCACGGGAGCTTCGAACCCGGCGACGGCGACAGCCTTCGGGGATGCGAAAACCGGCAGGATGTCCAGAGCCCGCAGCCGGGACGCGAGATACTCGTCGAGCAACCGGCTCGTCCCTTCCTCTTGGAGCAGGATGCGGACGCAAGCGCGTTGCGCCAAATCCAGCACCTCCTCACACTGGCCAGCGGGTCGCCGCCGAGAAACTCGACGAGACGCTTCCGCACAAAGCGGTTTGCATCAAAGGAGTCCATACAAATCAAAGGTGGGGGGAATGCCCGCCATCCTGTGGCAACGGGGGCTGACTAAAGACACATAATGTAGTTGATATCATTCCGCAGCACAATTCCGCGTGTCACAACTCTAATATCATACGCGACTCCGTAGCCTATCATCAATACCATCCCCTGGAAAAACGCCAATCCAATCCCCCAAAGCGGAATATGCGCCTTGATTGGCAAATCAAGCCTCGCGACGGAACCCAAAACCGGCGAGTGTGTAAACCCGGATGAATCCACTCCCCACCGCCTGGCACCGGATCACCGCTGCGGACGCCTGCCGTGAAACCGGCAGCGACCCCGTCCGCGGGCTCTCTGCCGCGGACGCCAGGCAACGCCTGACGACGCATGGCGCGAATTTGTTGCCCGACGAAAAACGGCTGCCATTGTGGCGGGTGTTTCTGCGGCAGTTCGCCAGCCCATTGATCTACGTGCTCTTCGCCGCC
>JAIFNK010000282.1 GCA_020047775.1 Akkermansia sp.
GTTCGCCGACTTCAACGCCATCGAAGGCCGCCCCGCCGCCATGGGCGATTTCGCGGTCATCGACTACACCTCGACCGTCGAAGGAAAGCCGACCGAAGAATTCCTCGGCAAGGCCGCTGGCTATCTATCCGGCCGCGAAGGCTTCTGGGTCCGCCTCGATGAAAAGGCCTTCCTTCCCGGATTCGCCGCACAACTCGTCGGCATGAACGTCGAGGAAGCCCGCGAAATCACCATCACCCTTCCCGAGGATTTCCCCGTCGAAGACCTCCGTAACAAGGACCTCGTTTTCCAAACCACCGTCAAGGAGCTCAAGGAAGCGATCCTTCCCGCCCTCGACGACGAAATGGCGAACCGTCTCGCCCCCGGCAAAACGATGGAGGAAATCAAGGACATCATCCGCCAAAACATGGCCGGCGAGCGCGAGCGCAAGATCTCGGACATGAAGGTCAACCAGATCGTCGCCCACTTCAACGCGCAGGTGAATTTCGAGCTGCCGGAAGACCTCGTCCTGCAGGAAACGCAAAGCCAAGCCGATGCCATGGTCAAACAAGGCGTCAAATCCGGCATGTCGGAGAACGAAATCGAATCCCAACAGGACGAGATTTTCGCCAGCGCCGGGGAACAGGCGGTCTCGAACCTCCGCACGAATTTCATCCTCCAGGAAATCGCCCGCGTCGAAAAAATCACGGTTTCCGACAGCGAGTTGATCAACCACCTCGCGCAAATCGCCGCCCAACGCAAGGTCGCGCCCAAGAAGTTCATCAAGGACATGCAGCGCGCCGGCCGCATCCAGAACATCCGCAGCTCGATGGCCATCGGCAAGACGATTGACTTCCTCGTCGAGCACGCGAACGTAGTCGAGTCAACCGACGCCAACCTCGATGCTTAACTTCCAATCACCCTCCATGAGCTCCCCCACTCCGCCGAAAAATTACTACGTGCCCGTCGTCGTGGAATCCGACGGCCGCGGCGAGCGCTCGTTCGACATCTACTCGCGCCTGCTCAAGGACCGCATCATCTTCATCGGCGTGCCGATCGATGATTTCGTCGCGAACTCGGTGATCGCCCAGCTGCTCTTCCTGCAAATGCAGGACCCGAAAAAAGACATCCACATTTACATCAACTCCCCCGGCGGCTCCGTCACCGCGGGCCTCGCGATGTATGACACCATGCAGTTCCTCACCTGCGACGTGAACACCTACTGCATCGGCATCGCGGCCTCCATGGGCTCGGTGCTTCTCACCGCCGGAACCAAGGGCAAGCGCTTCTGCCTGCCTAACTCCCACGTCATGATCCACCAGGTCTCCGGCGGCGCCCAGGGCACCGCTTCCGATGTCGAGCGGACCATCGGTTTCATGTTCAACCTCAAGAAACGCCTCAATGGAATCCTTGCCCATCACACCGGCAAATCCATCGAGCAGGTGGAAAACGACTCGGACCGCGACAACTACATGACCGCCGAAGAAGCCGTCAAATACGGTCTCGTGGACAAGGTCCTCGAAAACCGCAAGCAGCTGCCCGAACCGGTCGTCGCCGCCATCGAAGAGAAAAAGCCCGACGCTTGAGCTCGCCAAATCCCAGGATTCAATTTAAAACCACCCCATGGCCCGCGCTTCTAATTTGACGATGTGCTCCTTCTGCGGAAAGAGCCACTCGGAGGTCAAAAAACTCATCGCCGGTCCCGGGGTGTATATCTGCAACGAGTGCATCGAGGTTTGCTCGAACATCCTCGAAAAGGAACTCGGCGGAACCACCACCAAGGGAAAAACTCCTGCGGAAAAACCCGGCTTCAAGATCCCCTCACCCGCCTCCATCCTCGCCAAGCTCAACGAGCACGTCATCGGCCAGGAAAACGCGAAAAAGGTGCTCTCCGTCGCCGTTTACAACCACTATCAGCGCCTCCGCCAGGACCAAGCCAAGGTCAGCGAGGAATTCAAGGATGTGGAGATTGAAAAGTCGAACATCATGCTTCTCGGACCCACCGGATCCGGGAAAACCCTGCTCGCCCGCACCCTCGCCCGCGTGCTCGACGTGCCGTTCTGCATCGTCGATGCCACCACGCTCACCGAAGCCGGTTACGTCGGCGAGGACGTGGAAAACATCATCCTGCGCCTGCTCCAGGCGTCCGACTTCGACGTCGCCCGCGCCGAGCGCGGCATCATCTATGTCGATGAAATCGACAAGATCGGCCGCAAGACCGAGAACGTCTCGATCACCCGCGACGTCTCCGGCGAAGGCGTGCAACAAGCGCTGCTCAAGATCCTCGAAGGAACGATCTGCAACGTCCCGCCGCAGGGTGGTCGCAAGCACCCGCAGCAGGAATACATCCAGGTCAACACCGAGAAAATCCTCTTCATCGTCGGCGGCGCGTTTGTCGGCCTGGAAGACATGGTCAAGCGCCGCCTCGGCAGCAATACCCTTGGATTCCACGCAGATTCCTCGAAGGAAAACCTCGACGATCCCTCGGTGAACGTCCTGGAAAAAGTGCAACCGGAGGACCTCCTTCACTTCGGGCTCATCCCGGAATTCATCGGCCGCATCCCGGTGATTTCCTCGCTCCGGAAACTCACCGAGGCCGAACTGATTTCCATCCTCACCGAGCCGAAAAACGCGCTCGTCAAACAATACGGCAAGCAGCTTGCGATGAACGACGTGAAACTCCGCGTCAACCGCGACGCGCTCCAGGCCCTCGCCGAAGAAGCCGTCCGCCGTGGCACCGGTGCCCGCGCGCTGCGCTCGATTTTCGAAAAGATGATGCTCGAAGTCATGTTCGATATCCCTTCCCGCGACGATATCGACACGGTGACGATCACCCGCCAGGTGGTGCTCGGCGAGCGCCCGCCCAACATCCGCCGCAAGCGCGCGGACCAGGACGCAGCTTGAACACGATTTCAAAATCGGCGATGAAGACGCCGTAAGACCGTGGTTTGAACGTAACCATTCAGGAGGCGTCGACTGGAACTCCCAAAGGGGAGCACACGCGCCTCCGCAGGTGCTCCCCGAAGAATTCGCCCTGAATCATTACGTTTGAACACCGCTTGTTTGACAAAATGCAAATCATCAGGCATTCACAGCTGTATGAAAGTGGTATCGGTGAGAGAGATGAAGGCGAACTGGGCGGAGATCGAGCGGCAGGTGGCGCAGGGCGAAACGTTTGAAGTGCTGAACCGGGGCAAGCCATCGGTGCGGATCGTTCCGGCGGTGCCTCGCAAGGTCTTGAAGTGGGACGACCACTTGGCGACCGCTTTGCCGAGCGCCGGGAAAACGGGCGCGGAAACGGTGAGTCTTGATCGGGAGGGGCGCTGGTGATCTACTTGGATACCAGTGCTTTGGTGAAGCTTTACCTGCTGGAGGCGGACTCCGCGGTGGTGCAGGAGTTGGTTTCCTCGCAACATGATCCCCTGCCGGTGTGGGAGTTGCAGGAAATGGAGCTGACCAACGCGCTGCGGCTAAAGGTGTTCTGGGGAGAAATCTCGCAAGCGGACTCAACCCGGCAGTTGAGTCTGTTTGAACAACGGAAGGAAAAGGGCCATTATTATTTTCCAGATCTGGACCGCGTGGCGTTTCTCACGACGTTCCAGCGCCTGTCGGCCCACACCCCGGAGCTTGGCTGCCGCACACTGGACATCATGCATGTGGCTTGCGCTGTCCTGCTTGCGCCGGATCTTTTCGTGAGCTTCGACGCACGACAGAAACAACTGGCAGCAAGGGCCGGGCTCACGGTGCATGCGTTGGCTTGATGGTCTGGGGCCGGGGCCGGACACGGAAGTGGGCGGCGATTTCCAAACCTGAAAAACAAACCTCTTCACATCCGTGCTTGTTTTCCCTCGAAAACCAGCCATAGCCTCGCCGCCCGACGCGACAGAAGAACTGACGAGGCGGAATTTAGACTTATATTTGCTCATGGATACGCCTCCTTTCTCCGAACTCGGGTTGCCCGATACTCTGCTCGCCGCCATTGAAACACTCGGCTACGAGCGCCCATCTCCGATCCAGGCGATGAGCATTCCCCCTGCCCTGCTGGGCAAAGACCTGGTCGGACTTTCCGCCACCGGCTCAGGAAAAACCGCCGCTTTCACGCTTCCCGCCCTCGCGAAGCTCGACGTCAAACTCGCTTACCCGCAAGTCCTGATCCTCTGCCCGACCCGCGAACTCGCGGTGCAGGTGTGTGAGGAAGTCCATCGCCTCGGCGCGAAAATGCACGGTCTCCAAGCGACCCCCGTTTACGGCGGTGCTCCGATCGACCGCCAACTCCGCGCCCTGCGCAACGGTGCCCAACTCGTCGTCGGCACTCCCGGTCGCCTGCTCGACCACCTTCGCCGCGGCAGTTTCGACGCCTCCCGCATCAAGATGGCCATCCTCGACGAGGCCGACCGCATGCTGGACATGGGTTTCAAGGACGAGATGGATGAACTGCTCGCCGCCCTTCCTCCCGACCGCCAGACGCTCTTTTTCTCAGCAACGATGAACCCGGGCGTGTCCCGCTTGATCCAGAAATTCGGCAACAGCCCGGAAATCATCGAAATCCAACAAAAAGCCCGCACCGTTTCCACGGTCGAGCAATCGTATTTCGAAGTCCGTCAGCGCTCCAAGGTCGAGGTGCTTTCCCGCATCCTCGACATGAACCCGCCGCGCCTCGGCATCGTGTTCTGCAACACGAAGCGCTCGGTCGATGAATGCACGGAAGACCTCGTCAACCGTGGCTACGCCGCCGACCGCCTCCACGGCGACATCACCCAGCAAATGCGCGAGCGCGTGCTCAAGCGTTTCCGCGACGGTGCCGTGGAAATCCTCGTCGCCACCGACGTCGCCGCCCGCGGCCTCGACATCGATGAAATCGACATCGTCTTCAACTACGACCTCCCCACCGACCCGGAAGACTACGTGCACCGCATCGGTCGCACCGGCCGCGCCGGACGTTCGGGACGCGCTGTTAGCTTTGTCTATGGTCGTGAAATCTACCGCCTGCAATCGATCGAGCGCTACACCCGCAGCGTGATCAAGCGCGAGCGCATCCCGTCCGTCGAGCAAGTCGAAGGACGCCGCGCCGACTTGATTTTCGACGACTTGAAGGAACGCCTCGAGTCCGGAAAATTCGAAAACTATCAGGACAACATCGACCGCCTTCTCGAACAGGGCCACACGCCTACCGACATCGCCGGCGCACTCGTCACCATGATCCGCGAAGCCAGCGGCCGCGAGGGCGGTGCCATCGAAGAAGACCGCGAACCGGAACGCCCGGCCCGCCGCGAGAACGTCCGCCCGCAACGTGACGACCACGGCGGCCACCAGCGCGACGACCGCGGCCCGCGCCAGGAGCGTTTCGAACGCGCCCCGCGCGGAGAAAGCCAAGGCACCGAAGCAGGCATGACCCGCCTGTTCCTCTCGCTCGGCAAGACCCACGGCGTGATGGCCAAGGAAATCGTCGGAATGCTCTATCGCGAAGTCGGATTGCCGGACGGCTGCCTCGGCCGCATCTCGCTTTTCCCGAAACACTCGCTCGTCGATGTGCCGGAGCAATTCGTCAGCCAGGTGATGGACCGCACCCGCAACGCCCGCCTCCGCGGCCGTCCGTTCCGCATGGACGTGGACCGTGGTCCAGGCGACCGAGGCTGAAAAAGCCGTTGATCCATGACCGACCTATCAGGAAACCCGCGGCGGTTCATTCTCTTCACGGTCTTCTACAACGCCCGGGCCTACTACCCGGTGCTCGCGATCCTGTTTCTCGATCTCGGTCTGACGCTCGATCAATTCGTCCTGCTCAACTTGATCTGGGCCGCGACGATCTTCCTGTTCGAGGTTCCGTCGGGAGCCCTCGCCGACACCATCGGCAGGAAAAAACTGCTGGTCACCGCAGCGGTGCTGATGGTCGTGGAAATGTCCTGTCTGTTGTTAGCTCCAAGGAATGGCGGAGCCCTGCTCCTCACCCTGTGCGTCGTGAACCGGATCTGCTCCGGCCTGTCCGAAGCCTGCGCCAGCGGCGCGGACGAGGCGCTTGCCTACGATTCCCTGCCGGAAAGCGGGCGGGCCGGCGCGTGGGACAAACTGCTAGCAACCACGATGCGTTGGCGTTCGGTCGGATTTGTCATCGCGATGGTGCTCGGCGGATTGCTCTACGATCCCGTTCCAATCAACCGGCTGCTGCCGGAGAATCTCCATCTATCGGCGGATCTCGTGCACCGTCTGCCCGTCGCCGTCGTGTTTTGCCAGGCGTTGGTATGCCTCGTCGTCAGCCTGCGGATGGTCGAACCGCCACGCCATGCGGGCCATAACGTCGGCGGCACTTTTAGAAGTGCCTTCAAGCTCACCTTGGAGACGGCACGCTGGGTTTTCACCCATCCAAAAACCCTCGTCGTCGTGGTGATCGGGCTGACCATCGATTCGATCGTCCGGAACTTCGCCACCATCACCAGCAGCTACTATCGACTCATCGAGCTGCCGGAGTGGACCTACGGATTTATCGGCGCGGCGCTCGGTTTGCTCGGCTGGTTTGTCCCAGGCATCGCCACGAGATTGAACAACCGCTTCAGCACGTTGGGCAACCTCGGCATCGCGGCCGGATTGGCGCTGCTAGGTCTGACCGCCCTCACTCCCGCATGGCCAGTCTATGGAATCCTGCCTGCAATGTTGCTGATGACAATAATGGGATACCTCGGCTTCACCGTCAGCCGGGCGCTCCATGCCGAAGCGGATTCCGCCAAGCGGGCCACGGTTCTCTCGGTCAAAGGCCTCGCTTTCAACCTCGGCTACGGACTCTTCAGTCTCGGATTCTCCCGACTGCTCGCCCATTTTCCGGATCACCCCGCCGGCGCGGCGCTTCGCAGCGCGTTGATATGGCAGGTTCCAGCGTTCGCCTTGGCAACGATGACGCTATTCGCGTGGGCGGCCCTTCTGAAACGGCGAGCTCATTGAGACCATGGCGGATTCGCCGATTGGGCGACAATCCATGTTCTTATGCTTTTCGATCACACAAATCACCTCTATATCGACGGCGACATATCGCTGCAAATGTGACAAACTTTTCACTGAGTATTTCGTCACCCGATTATCTTGGTGGACAGCTTGATCACCGGGACGAATTCACCCGTGTTGCCAATCGAAATCATCAGATCCATGGCTTGCCCAATCATGAAATTTGAAATTCCAACCGCCATTTTTTGCAGACTCCTGATCGGCGCGATTTTGCTTCCGGTTTTGTCGCCGCAAGCTCAAGCCCACGGCACGCATTCGTCTTTGATGACGAAGGTGGACGCGCAACTGGCGGAAAGGCCGGCGGACGGCGGGTTGTGGTATCAACGGGCGGTTTTGGAGTTTGAACACGAGGATTTCGCCGCAGCGGCTGAGGATTTCGCGAAGGCGGAGAAATTCGCACCGGGCGAGTATGCCGTCTTGTGGTGGCAGGGGCGGATTTTCGATGCCACCGGAAAAACCCATGAGGCGAAAGCCGCCATGGACCTCTATCTGGCAAAAAATCCGGATCATTGGGGTGCCCTCGCATCCAGGGCGCGGGTGCTGATCAAGCTCGACGCTGCCGAGGCCGCACTGGCGGATTTCCGCGCATCCCTGGCGAATTGCCCGAACGCCCAGCCGGATTTGGTGCAGGAAGTGGCGCAGGCGTTCGCGTCCCATGGCCGGGTCCATGAGGCGGTGGAAGTTCTGGAAAGCGGATTGAAACGGATCGGCCATATTCCCTCGCTGCAGTTGAAACTGTTGGAGATCGAGGTGCAAGCGGGCCGATATGATTCAGCCCTCTCCCGCATCAGCGGCTTTCAAAATGCGGCCGCCCGCGGGGAGCCATGGATGGAAAAGCGGGCGATCATCCTAGCTCAAGCCGGAAAAACAGCAGAATCGCAAGCCGCCTGGCGCACCCTCATCCGTCATCTGAAATCCCTGCCGCCCGCCGAGCGCGACAGCCACTCGATGACCCTTCTGGCAGAACGCGCCCGTCAGGCGCTTGCCGTCCTTTTAGCTTCCACGACTTCAACTCCTTCGCCCTTCACGTCCCTTCCAGCTCCTAAAAACCCATGATCTCTCGAAGCATTATCCGGATCGCCCTCGTGTCCATCCTCACAAGCGCCGCCGTCCATGCGCAGGCTTCATTTCCCGCATCCGGCTACTCGCAGGATTTCAACTCCATGGGAACTACCGGCACCGCAAAGCCCGCCGGATGGACGGTGTGGAATGGTCCGGGCACCAGCAATACTCTGTGGACGAATGCCACGGGCATCATCGGCGGTGCATCTTCCACGACGGGTAGCATCGGCCAAATGACCCTGAACAGCTCGACCCTAACCGCTAGCAATACGCCGACCGCCAATGCGAACAATGGCTACAACGCCGGAGCTCCGGGTGACACGGCGGACCGTTTGCTTGCAAGCGCGCCGACAAGCATCGGTGGCGCGGCCTTCCAACTCAGCCTCACCAACAACACCGGCTCGGCTCTGGCCGGCATCAATATCTCTTATGACATCCGCCGGTTCACGACGAACACCGGGGCGAACGAGCTTCCCGGTTACTGGTTGTTTTACAGCACGGACGGTGGAACGAACTGGACGAATGTCTCCGCCCTGAATCCCGCGCTCACGGGGGCAACGGTCAATGTGCCCAACACGGTCGGCGTGACCAACGTGCCGCCCACTACGGTAAACTTCGCGTCCTCCGTCGCAAACGGAGCCGAACTCCTGCTGCGCTGGGTGGACGACAATGCCCAGACCTATTCCCCGGACCAGATCACCGGTTTGGACAACGTGGTCATCACCGTCACCAATCCTAACAATCAGACGCCCGCAGTGGCGGTCACCTCGCCGTCGGCTGGCGCGACGCTGCCCGCGTCATCCCTAACGATCACCGCCGGCGCATCGGACACCGACGGCACGATCTCAAAAGTGGAGTTTTTCAATGGAGCCGTCAAACTCGGCGAGGACACTTCCGCCCCCTTCAGCCACACCATCGCCAGCCTGGGTGTGGCAAGTTACACCATCACCGCACGCGCCACGGACAATGACGGTGGCGTCACGACCTCGTCGGCCGTGGACTTTGAAGCGGTGGCCTTCACCGCTACCACCAGCATCGCCCGCGGTGCGGCTTGGAAATATTTCGACCAAGGCACGAACCAGGGCACGACATGGAGGGAAAGCTCGTTCGACGACAGCACCTGGGCCTCCGGAAACGCCGAGTTGGGCTACGCCGACTCACCCGTCACCACGCTGCGGGAAGGCCCGGACTCCGCGACGACAAGCGTCACGAAATTCATTACCTATTACTTCCGCAAACATTTCAGCATCGTGGATGCCAGCCAGGTCATCGGCCTGCGGATGAATCTCGAACGGGATGACGGCGCGGTCGTCTATCTGAACGGAACGGAGATCGCCCGCAGCAACATGAATGCCGGTGCCGTGGATTATCTGACCAACTCCGCCGCCACCGTCAGCGGGGCGGACGAGACCACCTATTTCCCGATCGATCTCCCATTCTCCAGCCTTGTCAGCGGTGACAACCTCATCGCCGTGGAAGTCCACCAGCGCGACAACGCCAGCTCGGACCTTAGCTTCGACATGGACCTCATCACCACCACGGCGGGAGGAAACGCGCTGCCAGTCGTTGAGATCACCGCACCGGTCACCGGCAGCAGTGTCGTCGTGGGAAATGCGATTCCCATTTCTGCCACCGCG
This sequence comes from Akkermansia sp., assembly GCA_020047775.1. Classification (GTDB taxonomy): domain Bacteria; phylum Verrucomicrobiota; class Verrucomicrobiia; order Verrucomicrobiales; family Akkermansiaceae; genus Luteolibacter. The sequence goes on from JAIFNK010000282.1 coordinate 9,672, forward strand.
ACGGATAGCGACGGCTCGGTTAGCAAGGTCGAGTTCTTCGCGGGGACCACGAAACTCGGTGAAGACAGCACCGGCCCGGACTACAGCTACAACTGGTCCGGACCCACCGCCGGCAGCTACAACCTCACCGCCGTGGCCACCGACGATCTCGGCGGGGTTTCCACCTCCGGAATGGTTTCCGTGAGTGTCATTCCCGGCCCTTCCGGCACACTCACCCGCAGTCCCTATCTCAATTCCGCGAACCATAACAGCATCGTCGTCCGGTGGCGCAGCAGTTCCAGCGTGATCGGCCGCGTTCGCTATGGCACATCTCCGGACGCGTTGACCCAGTTCACGAACGAATCCACCGCCCGCACCGCTCACGAGGTGAAACTCACCGGCCTAACACCCTACACCCGCTATTACTACAGCGTCGGTTCAGCCTTGGACACGCTCACACCGGAAGCGGTGGAAACGACAATCTTCAGCCCCGGCGCACCCGCGCCGACGGCGGCGGACTATACTTTCCGCACCTCGCCCGTTCCCGGCACCGCGGTGAACACCCGCATCTGGATCGTGGGCGATTGCGGGCGCGGCACCCAGACCCAGGCCAGCGGCCGGGACGCCTACTACACTCCGGGTTTCAACGGCGGCTACACCGGCAACCGCATTCCCGACCTGAACCTGCAAATGGGCGACAACGCCTATAACAGCGGCACCGATGCCGAATATCAAACCGGCTACTTCAACATGTATGCCAACATCTTCCGGAAAATGCCGCAGTGGAGCTGCCTCGGAAACCACGACGCCAACAACGGCTCCACCAGCACCACGGCGAACTTCCCCTACTTCGACATGTTCA
>JAIFNK010000295.1 GCA_020047775.1 Akkermansia sp.
TCATCGACGGCGAACACATCCTCGAGGTCCACGGCATCGGCCCGATGGACGGCTCACGCATCCAGGGCTCCAGGATCCAGCTCACCCAGGGCCTCCATCCCATCCGCGTCGAATACCTCCAAAACAAGGGCAATCGAGGCATTTCCATCGGTTGGCGGCCGTTCGAGGAAAAACAAATCCGGTGGCTCACCGCCAGCAAGAAGACCACTCCCAAGACCCGCGAGCCACTCCCCATCGGCCCGGTCGATGGCCGGCCCGTCATCTATCGGAACTTCATCACCGGCACCACCCCCCGCGCCATCGGCGTCGGCTTCCCCGGCGGGCTCAACCTCGCCTGGTCCGCCGACCACCTCGGTCCCGAGCTTCTCTGGACCGGTGCGTTCCTCGACGGCGCCGCCAAGTGGCGCAACCGCGGCACCGCCAACAATCCGCCCGCAGGGGAAAACGTCGTCGACCTCGGCAACTCGAAGTCCCTCCCCGCCGAAGCCCGGTTCAAAGGCTACAAGCTCGACCCCGCCGGGAATCCCACCTTCATCGTCCAAATCGGCGGACAAGTCCTCTTGGACTCATGGCGCATGACCGACGCACCCGATGTCACATCCTCCACCCGTCAACCCGCCATCCTCAGGGAAATCACCCTCACCGGCAAGGGTCCGGCATTGGAACTTCCCATCTCCGACAACTTCGCGGCCAAGCTCTACGACGACCAGGAATATTCTTTCGGCGATCAATTCTTCATGCACGTCGGGGGAGAACCCCGCCTCGAGACTCGCGATGGTAAAACCCACTTGAAGATCTCTCCCGGCCAAAGCACCTCGTTAGGCTACCGCTGGAAAAAATAGTTTTCCCTATTTCTAATCACCACCCACTCGACCGCCTTGCGCGGATGTTCGATGTTCCTCCTCTCTTCGTAAGTAGTCCCGGCTTCAGCCGGTCTTCTCTTCCGCACAAGACCGGCTAAAGCCGGGACTACCTACAAAAATCCAGAAATTTCCGCCCTGCGCCCCACCCTCTTCCCATCGAAAATCAAAAACCGTCATTCCTCAATCCATTCCCCACGGGTTCCGGCCCCGCATTTGTGGATTGAGACCGTCCGGCCCCATCCGAGTCGACCCGCAGGTTCCGCAGGAACGGCAAGTCTCCGTCCGCTTTCCACGTGATATCCGCTAGGCCGGCTCGCTTGCCAACGCTCTCCACGGCTTAACCGGATATACGCACCCTCCACGGAATAATCCTTGTCAAATCAAGGATTGATGAACGATCCTCTCAGCGGAATCAACCTGGATTTCACTCCGCGACATCCTAAGAATAAATCCTGTTCGGCTTAAAAAATTAATACCCAGAGTAGCCAGATGCATAAGCCTAAAAAGACTAAATGTGGCATAAAGGGGTTGGTGTTCGCCGGACTTATTTTTGCATGCGTTGGGTTGTCCATGATTATTCAACCGGTTTCTTATGTCTCCCCAGGCGGGATGGGGAAATCTGGACCCATCCCGATATCAGTCTTTGATGGAAATGATTCTGCATTTATCGGTCTAATTATACTTTTTATGGGAAGCTTTATACTAGTGGTTTCCTACAAAATTAAGAATCCATGAAATGCCTGATTTCTCCTACGGATGAGTCATTATCCCGCATGAATTTTCCCTGGCCGAACAAGAATAGATGTCAACTGAGGATTGTGGCATTGGGGGCATCAATCGCCTTCACCGTGTATCCAAGAGTCCAAAGCGAACAAGAAGCCGTGCCTCCTGACGGACCATAAGCAACTCAAACTCATTCCATTTTCCTTTCAATCGCTCCCGGACGAGCACTCAAGCGTTGCTGAAATGAATGACCTCCCGAAAATCACAAACAATCCGAACGCACCCGAAGGCGGGCGACGTTGGACGGGCATCGGTTGTTTCAGCCCGGTTGTTTTCCCCGGCCATCGCTTAAATCCCTTGAAAACAGGTGGTAATCAGGCACTCGTTGAGCGTCGCTGAGTTGAACGGCGATTCCATTTCAAAACCGCCGCGCCCCATCCGCCGACAGACCGCCGCCACATTTTCTTCCCACTCAACCATGCGCCTCACCCTCTCCTCATCCCTTCGACGTTCGATGTTCCGCGTTGGATGTTCGATGTTCCTCCTCTCTTCGTCCGTAGTCCCGGCTTCAGCCGGTCTTCAGAGCGACTATTACCTCCGCGAGGAAATCCCGCTGCCGCCCGGCGAGGTCATGGAAATCAGTTCCATCGCGTTGATGCCGGAGCAGAAAATCGCCGTCGCCACCCGCCGCGGCGACCTTTGGATCTGTTCCGGCGCCTACGCCGATGATCTCAGCAAAGTCACGTGGAAGAAATTCGCCCAAAACCTCCACGAGCCGCTCGGCATGTTTTGGAAAAACGGCTCTCTCTTCCTCACCCAGCGCCCGGAAGTCACCAAGATCACCGATGCCGACCACGACGGCCTCGCCGACTCCTTCGAAACGATCTGCTCCGACTGGGGCATCAGCGGAGATTACCACGAATACGCCTTCGGCAGCGAACCAGACAAAAACGGCGACATCTGGGTCGTCCTCTGCCTCACCGGTTCCTCCGATGCCGACGCGGATTGGCGCGGTTGGGCGGTCCGCGTCACCCCGGACGGGAAAATGATCCCCACCTGCTCCGGCATCCGCTCGCCGGGCGGCATCGGCTTCAACGCCAGCGGCGACGTTTTCTACACCGACAACCAAGGCTTCTGGAACGGCTCATCCTCGCTCAAATGGCTCAAACCCGGCTCCTTCCAAGGGAATCCCAACGGCAACAAATACCACAAGCTCGCCAATCTTCCCGCCCCGCCCGATGTCACCAACAAATCCCGCGTGCTCGCCGAGCGCTTGAAATTCCCCATCTTCACCCCGCCCTCCGTCGTTCTGCCCCACGCGAAAGTCGGCCAATCGCCGACCGGCATCGCCTGCGACCAGAGCGGCGGCAAATTCGGCCCTTGGGAAAACCAGATCTACATCGGCGAGCAAACCCACTCGCAGGTCCAGCGCGTCTGCCTTGAGCAAGTCAAAGGCCTCTATCAGGGAGCCGTCTTTCATTTCCTCGAGGGCTTCGAGACCGGCCTCATCCCCATCCGCCTCGACCAGCAAGCCGGCATCCTCTTCGCCGGCGGCTCCAACCGCGGCTGGGCCTCGCGCGGCAGCAAGCCTTTCACCCTGGAGCGGGTGAAATGGACCGGCAAAGTCCCCTTTGAAATCCAAACCATGACCGCCAACCCTGACGGTTTCACCCTGAATTTCACCGAACCCGTCGATCCCGCCACCGCCGGAAATCCCGCGAGTTACGCGATGAAGGCCTGGACCTACATCCTACAGTCCGGTTACGGCAGCCCCGAAGTGGACCCAGCCACCCCGCAAATCACCGCCGCCACCGTTTCCGCCGACAAAAAATCCGTGCGCCTGAAAATCGACGGTCTCGTCCGCGGCCACGTCCACCACCTCGTATCCAAAGGCGTCACCTCCGCCACCGGCCAATCCCTCTGGCACCCGGACGCCTACTACACCCTCAACGAGATCCCCTGAATGAATGATAGCCTTCCGGGTCTCATGACGTATTTTGCCGTCGCCCGATGATCCGCCTGAACTGCCTTGCCATCACCCTGCTGCTTGTTTCCCCATCCAGTGCGGGAGAGCGGGTGGAGTTCAACCGCGACATCCGGCCCATCCTCACCAAGCACTGCACCGCTTGCCACGGCGGAGTGAAGGAGGCGGGTGAAATTTCATTCATCTATCGGGAAAAAGCGCTGGGAAAAGGCAAGTCCGGCGAGCGTCCCATCGTCCCCGGCAAGCCCGCCGAGTCCGACATGCTGCGCCGCCTGCGCAGCACCGATCCGGACGAAATCATGCCCAAGCCGAAACACGGTCCGCCGTTAGCCACCGCCGAAATCGCGCTGATCGAACGCTGGATTTCCGAGGGTGCGGAGTGGCAGAACCATTGGGCGTTCGTGCCACCGAAGGAAACACCGGTGGCGAAAATTTCCGATGAAAAATGGCCCACCGTACCGCTCGACCGTTTCATCCTGCAACGGCTCGACCGGGAAAACCTCAAGCCATCGCCCGAAGCCAGCCCCGCCGAATGGCTGCGGCGGGTGAGCTTCGACCTCACAGGGTTGCCGCCGGCGGCGGAAGATTTGGCGCACTTGGAAAATGATCGCGCCGCCGTCGTGGATCGCTTGTTAGCATCGCCCGCTTTCGGCGAGCGCTGGGCGGCGGTGTGGCTCGACCTCGCCCGCTACTCGGACACCTACGGATTTGAAAAAGACCCGCACCGCGACGTCTGGCCGTTCCGCGACTGGGTGATCCGCGCCTTCAACTCGGACATGCCATACGACCAGTTCACCATCGAGCAACTCGCCGGCGACCTGCTCCCTAACGCCACTCCCGACCAGCGCCTCGCCACCGCATTCCATCGCAACACCCAGACCAACACCGAGGGCGGCACCGATGACGAGGAGTTCCGCGTGGCCGCTGTCATCGACCGGGTCAGCACCACCTGGACCACCTGGCAGGCGACGACCTTCGGCTGCGTCCAGTGCCACTCGCATCCGTATGATCCCATCGGGCACGACGAGTTCTACAAGTTCATGGCCTTCTTCAACAGCACTGCGGATTTTGACCAGGACAACGATTTTCCGCGCATGAAAGTGCCGACAGATCCCGCCAAGTCCGCCGAAGCCTCGGCGCTTGAACTCGACATGCGGATCCTCCGCGAGCAACTCAACCAAACCGGCCACGATCTAGCGAAATCCACCGCCGACTGGAAACCCTTCACGCCCGACACCCTCGCCCCGACCCATGGAAAACTGGCGGTTTCCGACGACGGCACGATCCGCAGCGAAGGCACCTTGCCCAAGGGAAATATCCACAAGGTATCCGGTCCGGCACCGGCGTTCAGCGCCTTGCGCCTCGGAATCCTGCCGGAAAAAGACGACCCGAAAAAATGGCCCGAGCGCGGCTCGCTGGTCACGAAGTTCCAGGTGGATCTCATCGATCCGGCCGGAGCGGTGACGCCCGTCGCGATGAAGGAGGTTATCGCCGATCATCTGGGTGATCCCGTCGAACCCGAACCCGGCGGCAATGTCGGAGGATTTCCGAAACTCGAAGGCCCGCGCTGGTTCGTCTTCGTTCCGGAAAAAGCGGTGAGTCCAGCCCCCGGCGCGCGCCTGGAAATCTCGATGACCCAGAATGGCGAAACTGCGGGCTCCCAAGCCACCCCGGTCCGGCGCTTCGCCCTCGAAGTTTCCGATAGACCGGAATGGTCGGCGCTCGTTGAAGACCCGCGGCGCGTCGCCACCTGGAAATCCCGCGACGAGATGGCCAAGCGCTACAAGGCGATCGAAGGCAAGATGGTCCCGGTCATGATCGAGCGCACCGCCCGCGAAACCCGCGTCTTCGCCCGCGGCAACCGCTTGTCGAAAGAGAATCTGGTGACGACCGGCGTGCCGGAATTGTTAGCCAACCGCAACACCAAGGACGGCATGAGCCGGCTCGACATGGCGCGCTGGATCGCCAGTCCGGAGAATCCGCTCACCGCCCGCGTGATGGTGAACCGCCTGTGGGGCGAGATTTTCGGCACCGGCCTCGTCCAGACGGCGGAGGATTTCGGCACCTCCGGCACGCCGCCCAGTCATCCCGAACTGTTGGACCATCTTGCGCTGCGCTTTGAGGGCGAGTTCAAATGGTCGGTGAAGTCGATGCTCCGTGAAATCGTGCTGTCATCGACCTATCGGCAGACCCACCGCGCGTCGAAAGAACTCGTGGAAAAAGACCCCGCCAACCGCCTGCTGGCGCGTGGCCCGCGCAACCGGCTTTCCGCCGAAATGGTGCGCGACCAGGCGCTCGCCGTCGCCGGACTGCTGTCGCCGAAAATGCACGGCCCGCCCGTCTATCCGCCGCAGCCTGAGGGAGTTTGGAATTCGGTTTACAGCGGCGCGAAGTGGAAGGAATCGACCGGCGAGGACCGCTATCGCCGGGGCCTTTACACCTACTCCAAGCGGACCAGCGGGTTTCCTGGATTTCTAACTTTCGACGCGCCGAGCCGCGACTTGTGCAGCGCCCGACGGTTAGTGAGCAACACGCCGTTACAGGCGCTGGTCACCCTCAACGATCCCGCCCACATCGAGGCCGCGCAGGGATTCGCCAAGCGTTTGGCCGCGCACTCCACAGAGCTTCTGGCGCAGCTCGCGTTCGGCGTCATGCTCGCCACCCAGCAAGCCGCCTCGCCCGCGATGATTGCCGAACTCGCCGCCCTCCACGCCGACTGCGTTTCCGACTATCAGAAGGATCCCGCCGGATCCGCCAAGCTCGCGGAAACACCGGCAGCCGCCGCACTCGTGCTCGTGGCGAACACGATTCTCAACCTGGACTCCGCCCTCACCCGATGAACCCCGAACACTTCGCCCGGCTCCAGCACTCGCAACTGGAACACCTGACCCGCCGCCACTTCCTCGCGAAGTGCAGCACCGGCCTCGGCGCGATGTGGCTCGCCAGCTCGGCCGGCCGCGCGTGGGGAGCTTCCGGCGTCTTGAAAAAAGACCCGGCCCATCCGCTCGCCCCCGCGATGCCGCAATTCGCGACCAAGGCGAAGCGCGTCATCTATCTGCACATGGCCGGCGCGCCCTCGCAGCACGAGCTCTTCGATTACAAGCCGGAGCTTCACAAGCTCAACGGCAAGGAATGCCCCAAGGAATTTCTCGAAGGCAAACAGTTCGCCTTCATCCAGGGCGTGCCGAAAATGCTCGGCCCGCAGTTCGATTTCAAGCAACACGGCCAGTCCGGCGCATGGGTCTCCGACCGCTTGCCGCACTTCTCTTCCGTCGTGGATGACGTGTGTTTCATCAAGTCGATGCACACCGACCAGTTCAACCACGGCCCCGCGCAGTTGCTCGTGCACACCGGCACCCAGAACCTCGGCGCGCCGTCCATCGGCTCGTGGGCGACTTACGGACTCGGCTCGGAGAATCAGAATCTCCCAGGATTCATCGTCCTCACCTCCGGCGGAAAAAATCCCGACGCGGGCAAATCCGTCTGGGGCGCGGGCTATCTGCCGTCCGTCTATCAGGGCGTACAGTGCCGTTCCCAGGGCGAGCCGGTGCTCTATCTGGACGACCCCGTCGGCATCTCAAGATCGCTCCGCCGCCGCTCGCTCGACACGCTCGACCGACTCAACCAGAAAATCGCCGAGGACGTCGGCGATCCCGAGACCGTCACCCGCATCGCCCAATACGAGATGGCCTATCGGATGCAGATGCACGCCACCGACGCCTTCGACCTGAAGCAGGAAAACGAAGCCACCCACCAACTCTACGGCACCGAGCCCGGCAAGGAGTCCTTCGCCAACAACTGTTTGTTAGCCCGCCGCCTCGCCGAGCGCGGCGTGCGCTACATCCAGCTCTTCCACTGGGGTTGGGACTCGCATGGCGCAAGCGCGAGCGAGGCGATCAACAAGGGCTTCAGCGACCGATGCAAGGAAGTGGACCAGCCGATGACCGCGCTTTTGAAAGACCTCAAGCAGCGTGGCCTGCTGGAAGACACGCTCGTCGTCTGGGGCGGCGAGTTCGGCCGCACGCCGATGCAGGAAAACCGCGGCGGCAACGAAATGGCCTTCGTCGGCCGCGACCACAACCCCGGCGCCTTCACCGTCTGGATGGCCGGCGGCGGGGTGAAGCCCGGCGTTTCCTACGGCGAGACCGACCCCATCGGCTACGAGGCGATGACCGACAAGGTCTCCGTCCACGATCTCCACGCCACCATGCTGCACCTGATGGGCTTCGATCACGAGAAACTGACATTCCCCTCACAGGGCGTCCCCCAACGCCTGACGAACATCACCAAACCGGGCAGCAAGATCGTCAAAGGCATCCTTGCGTAAGCAAATTGGAGCGCGGGATTCATCCCAATACCTTTGCGGATCGGAAACTCAAGGAGCGGCGGAATCTGTCCGCCGATGCCCATGAAAGGCCAGTGAGGTGAGCAAAGCGCTTTTCATGGTCACCTCATGGTCAGGGCGAACACGTTTCGCCCCTCCTCGGTGATTAGCGCCCATCGACGAATCCTTAAAGTCATTGGGATTCATCCCGCACGTGCCCGCCCCGTAGTGCGAACAACCCGCCCGCCTCGCCACCCCCGAGGGCGACAGAAACCTCCACTACGACCCACACCCACCGTGTGCGCAGCGGAAACACGCGTGAAACCGGCGCAAAAAACTCGATCCCTACGCCGCTGTCCCGTGTTTTCGCTATTCCTCATGTACGGCCTCCCGTTACGCGTGGTATGGGTGCCCGTGCGCGAGGTAATGGGACTCATGCGCCACGTCTTAGGCCCGTGGCGGCGGGAGAGACAGTTGATGCGCGGCGCGATAGTGCTTCCACTTCCTGGCGGCCTCGTTAGGCTCTCTGCATTCCATGAGTCCCCTCCAGAACATCCTCGCCACCTACCAGTCCGAGCGGGAAAAGGGCACCTACTTCGAGGAACTCATCCGCACCTATTTCCGCTACGAGGCCAACTTCGCCGATCGGTATTCCGACGTTTGGCACAAACGCACGCCGAGTTTCGCTTTCAAACAGCGCCGAATAGGCACTCGGGTGAAACGCGATCACGGATTCGAGCTAACGACATCCCGTATAAGGCCAACTCCTCACTGTATTTTCAATTAATGCCCTCTTTACCATTACTAGACGACACATTCCTTCGTGCTCAGTGGTCTGCGGATTTCGAAGCGTTTGAAACTGGGCCGGAATCTGGAGCACTTCTAAACCGCCTACGCGCATGGGCCTCACGTGACCGGCTGAACGAACGCGCCTCCGAAACTGCGTTCATTCAGCGATTCTTTGCGGAAACCTGGGATTATCGCCTGCAAGGTCATGAAACCCCGGCCTATTCCTGCCGCCCGCAGTTCGAAGTGGCAGGTGCCGGGCAGACTGGCGGCAAGGGCTTTGCTGACCTCGCCCTCGGCCATTTCGGCTCCGACGGCGTCCCGCAGGTCCTCTGCGAGTTCAAGGACATCCGCTCCGGTCTCGATGCCAAACAGGCCCGCAAAGGCAACAACCGCTCGCCCGTCGAGCAATGCTTCGACTACCTCCAGTCCGCTTGGCAATCGCGCGACCGCGACTGCCTCACCGAGCCGTTTTTCGCGCTCGTCACGGACATGGACGAATTTCGCCTCTACGCCCGCCGCCTCGGGCGCGGCCAATACCAACGCTTCATCCTCTCCGGTCCCGACACCCCCACCGAGCCCACCCTGCTTTCAGAAACCCCGGCCGGCGCGTTCCGCCGCTTCGTCTTCTGGCGACTCTTCCAACCCGACATGCTGCTCGCCGACCGCGGGGCTCCCCCTCTCGACCGCCTGCTGCGCGACCAAGTCGTCCGCGAGAAAGCCATCGAGAAGGATTTCTATCGCGAATACCGGGAATACCGTGAGTTCGTCTATCACACTCTCGTCGAGGCGAACCCGAACTTCACCGGTACGCGCGGCCAACTCGTCCGCCTCACCCAGCGTTTCCTCGACCGCTGCATCTTCATTCTCTTCTGCGAGGACATGGGCCGCGTCCTCCGCTACCCGCCCGCTCTTCTTCGCGACATCCTCAGCGAAAAAAGCCAAAGCCGTTTCTACGATCCCGAAGGCTCCGGCCCGTGGGACGAAATGCGCGCTATCTTCCGCGCCATGCGCGACGGCGGAAACTTCGGCTCCCACGCCATCGACCGCTTCAACGGCGGCCTCTTCGAGCAAGACCCGGAATTCGACGCTCTCCACATCCCCGCCAAGGTCTTCTGCGCCCACGGTCAGGCCACCTGCCTGCTAGACCACAAGCGCACGCTGCTCTACTTCTCCGCCGCCTACAACTTCGGCCTCAGCTCCGCCGCTGGCGAACGCGCCATCTCGCTTTACACGCTCGGCCGCATTTTCGAGCAATCGATCACCGAGCTGGAAATCATGGAGGCGGAGGCGGATGGCCGCGTCTCCATCAACAAACTCAGCAAACGCAAAACCGACGGTGTCTATTACACGCCCGAGTGGACCGTTAGCACCATCGTCGAGCAAACCGTCGGCGCGCGCCTGGAGGATATTAAATCCGAGTTGGGTTTCGATATCCTGCCGCCGCTCGACGATGCCGCCATCGCCGAATACCGCGCCTACCTTAAAGACAAACGCCGCACCGCTCCCACCGCCGGAAAATGGATCGCCTTCTTCGACAAATACCGCCTCTGCCTCGGCCAGCTCCGCATTGTCGATCCCGCCTGCGGCTCCGGTGCCTTTCTCATTCAGGCGCTCAACCGCCTCGTCGAGGAATACCGCTGGATCGTCGCCGAAGAGGAACGCATCACCGGCGAGCGCAGGCTTTTCGATCAGGATTCCATCATCCGCTCCATCCTCTCCCACAATATCTACGGCGTGGACATCAACCAGGAGTCCGTGGAAATCACCAAGCTCGCCCTCTGGCTCCACACCGCCGC
>JAIFNK010000015.1 GCA_020047775.1 Akkermansia sp.
CCGCCGGTTCCTGGGCTTCACCCGGCTCCGCGGCGGAACGCCTTCCTGACTCCCCAGCCGACAGTGAACCTTGGAATTCAGAAAACGCGCGCTGGAACGATTTCTCCGCGACGCCCTTGCGCCCGATCAACGGTGCGCCGGCCGCACGGCCACGGCCCTCCGCCATCGGCTGCCCCCGCTCGCTGAGTTCGATGTTCGTGTCCGTATTGATCGGCCCCTCGGCGATTTCAAACGCCAGCTCCATGTCGCCCGCCCCGTGGCGGACAAGCAGGTAGCCGCGGCTTTGCAAGGCGGACTCGATTTCCGGGACGAAGCTCCGCTCGCGTTCCGACAGCTCGGCGGGCATGCCAACGGTCGGCGGTCCGCTCTGCGGCACGAAGGTGCTGCGGCTGGCTCCGCAACCGGAGATGGAAATGGCGAGGGCGATCACAGCCCCTGGACGAATAAAGAATTTCATGGCGGAAACTTTAGAAGCTGAACGGAAACAGGCAAGCATGGGAAATGCCGGCGAAACCGCTCGCTCAACGAAACACCCCGAATTAGGCTCACCCCGTGACTGAAAACGCCGGGGAATGAATCCTACATCACCGGCTTCTAAATTCTCTTTCCTTCGACGTTCGATGTTGGGCGTTCGATGTTCGACGTTCGCCCACCCATGATCTCTCCACTCGACCGCAAGCTGCTGCGAGACCTCGGCAAGATGAAGGGCCAGGTCTTCGCCGTCAGTCTGGTGATGGCCTGCGGGCTGGCGATGATGATCATGACCCGCAGCCTGATCATGACGCTGGAGACGACCCGCGCCGCTTACTATCAGAAGAACGCGATGGCGGACATCTTCGCCAACCTGAAACGCGCGCCGCTTTCCGTCGCCGACCAGCTCAAGATCCTGCCCGGCGTGGCCACCGTGGAAGCCCGCGTCGCCGTGGATGTCACGCTGGACCTGCCCGGCCTGTCCGAGCCGGCCACCGGCCACATCATCTCACTCCCTGAGGACGGTGGCCCGCAAAAGCTCAACCGCCTCTTCTTGCGCAGCGGCAGATTTCCCCGCTCGGACGAGCGCCGCGAGGTGGTGCTCGGCGAGTCCTTCGCCAACGCGAACGGCCTGCAACCCGGCGATTCGCTCGTCGCCGTGATCAACGGCCGCCGCGAAACGCTGAAAATCTGCGGCATCGGCCTCTCCCCGGAATATGTCTTCGAGGCGCGCGCCGGCGAGACCCTGCCGGACCACAAACGCTTCAGCGTGATCTGGATGAACTATCGGGCGCTCGCCGTGGCCTACAATCTCGACGGCGCTTTCAACGATGTCGTCATCGACCTCGCGCCCGGTGCCGCGCCCCAACCGGTCATCGAGGAAATGGACCGGATCCTCGCCCCCTACGGTGCGGGCGGGGCCTTCCTCCGCAAGGAACAGCCGTCCGCCCAGCGGCTTGATGACGAGCTGCGCGTGCTCACCTCTCTATCCGTCGCCTATCCGCTCGTGTTCCTGAGCGTCGCCGCCTTCATGGTGAACGCGGTGCTTGCCCGGATCGTCCGGCTCCAGCGCGAGCAGATCGCCCAGATGAAGGCGCTCGGTTATTCCTCCCGGCAGGTCGGCGTGCATTACCTGAAATACGTGCTCGCCATTGGCTTGTTAGGAACGCTGCTGGGCGGAATCGGCGGCCGCCTGCTAGGCGCGGGGCTGGTGGATCTCTACACGCTGTTTTTCCGCTTTCCCTCGCTGGTTTTCGCCATGGATTACAGCGCGCTCGGCCTGGCGCTTTTCATCAGCCTGGGGGCGTCGGTGCTTGGCGTGCTCACCGTCGTCTGGCAAGCGGTGAAACTTCCTCCCGCGGAAGCCATGCGGCCGGAGCCTCCCGCCGATTTCAAGCCGTCGTTGTTCGAGCGCATCGGCCTGACGAAGTTTTTCAGCCCGACGTTCCGGATGGCGCTGCGCAACATCGAACGGCGGCCCTGGCAGGCGGTTTTCACCGCGGCCGGGCTGGCGCTCGCCACCGGACTGATGGTCCTCCCCGGTGCGATGGCCGACAGCATCGACTATCTTCTCACCTTCCAGTGGAGCAGCCAGCAGCGGCAGGACGTCGCCGTGTTCCTCACGGAACCCGCTTCCGGCAGCGGCTTCCACGATCTGGAGCATCTTCCTGGAGTCATCCGTGCCGAGCCCATCCGCAGCGTGCGGGCCCGGTTGAAATTCGGCCACCGGGAAAGAAAACTAGCAGTTACCGGGATCGCGCCCGAGGCGGATTTGAACCGCTTGCTGGATGACAAGGGCCACGCCATCGCCATGCCGGAGGACGGCCTGCTGATGTCGGAAATGCTGGCGAAAGTCATCGGCGCGCGGATCGGCGACGAGGTGGAGATCCAGGTGCTGGAAGGCCGGCGCCCGGTCCTCAGCATCCCCATCCGCGGCCTCGTCACCGACTTCGCGGGCGTGGCCGCTTACATGGATATTTCCGCGCTGCGGCGGGCGATGAAGGAGGGCGACACGGTCAACGGCGCCTATCTGGCACTGGACCACAACCGGTGGGACGAGTTCATGCGAAAGCTCAAAGACACGCCGGCCGCCGCCGTGGTGATGGTCAAGCGCGACCAACTCGCCGCCTTCCGCGACACCACCGGCAAGAGCATCGGCATCATCCGGAAATTGTATTTCGTGCTCGCGACCATCGTCGCCTTCGGCGTGGTTTATAACAGCGCGCGCATCGCCTTGTCCGAGCGCAGCCGCGAGCTGGCCACTCTGCGCGTGGTCGGCTTCAGCCTGGGGGAAGTGCGCGGCGTGCTTGTCGGCGAGCTGGCGATCCTCGTGCTGTTAGCGCTGCCGTTCGGTCTGATGTTCGGGCGCGGGCTCGCACTCTTCATCATGTCCTCCTTCAGCACGGAAACGGTGCGGTTGCCGATCGTGATCAACTCCTCCACCTACTCGATCGCCATCGTTGTCGTGCTGACCGCCTCCGTTTTATCCTTCGCGCTTGTCAGCCGGATGATCGGAAAGCTCGACATGGTCGGCGTCCTGAAGGCGCGGGATTGACCCCGCGGCGGGATCCTGGCGCGCCATCGAAATGGCGGTTTACGGGGCGGGTTGGGAAAAAGAAAGGCGGCAGGTCCGCCCTGCCGCCTCTCAAAAAAGTGGTGAGCCGCCGTCGCCCCGAGCCGCGCATGACGCGAAGCGGTGGCCGCTCATAAATTGGATCACACAAACAACATTGGTATAAACGTGCCCGCACTCCGGATTGTTTCCAAAAATTGCTGGAAATTTTCCCAGCAGGGCGCAATCCCTTGCAACGGTGACGAATATGCCGCGAATCCTGCCCGGACGGCCACCGCCGCGAAGCCTTTCCGGGTGACGGAATTTTCACCCGGCCTTGCGGTGGGACGACTGCCGTGGTAACTCGGACGGCAGATGGGCATTGCCGACCGGGATTATCACCGCAGGGACCACCGCGAAGGCGGCGGTTTTTTTTCGCAGCTCACTCCCGTGGTGAAATGGCTGCTCATCGCCAATCTCACGATCTACTTCCTCGACCTTTTCCTGGGCAATCCGTTGCGGAATTTCGGGGCCTTCGAGATCCAGTCCGCCGTGTTCGACGGGAGGATCTGGGAATTTTTCACCTTCCAATTCCTCCACGGCAGCGTCGGGCACGTCTTGTTCAACTGCGTGGGCATCTTCTTCTTCGGTCCATGGATGGAGCGCTGGTGGGGATCGAAAAAATTCACGATTTACTACCTGCTCTGCGGAGTCGGCGGTGCCGTGTTTTTCACGCTGCTGGTCTTGCTGGGAGTGCTGCCCGGAAATGACCTCTGGACACCCCTGGTGGGAGCTTCCGCCGGGATTTACGGCATCCTCATCGGCGTGGCCGTCATCGCGCCGGACCTTCGCGTGGCGTTGTTCTTTCCGCCCGTCGAGCTGTCGATGCGGCAGCTCGCGATCGCGCTGATGGTGATTTCCGCCGGGTCCATCGTTCTAAAATTCGGCGGCAACGAAGGTGGCGAGGCCGGGCACCTCGGCGGCGCGATCCTCGGCTACTTCCTGATGCGCTTCCCCCGCCTGCTTGGCGGCGAGCCGGGGATTGAAATCGTAAAACCCAAGCTGGCCCGCTCCCGGCAAGTGCCGAAACTCCGCGCGCGCTCGGATATCGAAAAATCCCAGGACACCGCCGTGGACGCCATCCTCGACAAGATTTCCAGCCAGGGATTCCAAAGCCTCACCCAACAGGAACGCGACTTTCTCCAACGCGTTTCCAAACAGAAAAACTCCCCATGATGACCGACCCGGAAATGATCGAATGCCCGGATTCCGGGCGACAACTCGCCCGCCTGCGCGCCATCATGCACCGCCTCCGCGCGCCCGGCGGCTGCCCGTGGGATGCCGAGCAAACACACGAATCCATCATTCCCAACCTCATCGAGGAAGCTTACGAAACGGTCGATACCATCCAACGCGGCGACTACGCGCACCTCAAGGAGGAGCTCGGCGACCTGTTGTTGCAAGTCGTCTTCCACAGCGAAATCGCCGAAGAGGCCGGACGCTTCAATCTCGACGACGTCGCCCGCGACATCAGCGAAAAACTGGTCCGCCGCCACCCGCACGTCTTTGGCTCCAGCGACGTGGCGACCACCGACGCCGTGCTCCAACAGTGGGACGAAATCAAGCGCTCGGAAAAAGGCGACGAAGAGAAACCCTACCTGCACGACGTCGGCAGAGGCCTGCCCGCCCTGTTGCGCGCCTCCAAGCTCCAGAAAAAAGCCGCCAAAGTCGGCTTCGACTGGCCGGTGGAAACCGGCGTGGTCGCCAAGATCCGCGAGGAACTGCTCGAACTGCAATCCGCCATGGACGCCCAGGATCTCGACGCGGTCGCCGAGGAAATGGGCGATCTCATGTTCTCCATCGTCAACCTCGCCCGCTTCCGCAAGGTCGATCCCGAGATCCTGATGAACGCCGCGAACAACAAGTTTGAAAACCGCTTCGGCGAAATGGAGCGCATCCTCAAGCAAAGCGGCCTCACCCTCGAAGCCGCGAGCCCCGGACAAATGGAAGACGCCTGGGAAACCGCGAAAGGCCGGGAACGGTAGGGCTGGACCGCCGGGCCGGCCCACTTGTCGCCAGCGGCGCGGGGTGCCGATGGGAAGAATTTGAACCGCAGAGCCGCAAAGGCCGCAAAGGTGTCGCGGAGCCGGGCGGAGCAAAGGTAGGGCTGGACCGCCGGGCCGGCCCACTTGTCGCCAGCGGCGCGGGATGCCGATGGGAAGAATTTGAACCGCAGAGCCGCAGAGGCCGCAAAGGTGTCGCGCAGAGCGGGTGAATCGCTTGCCCGCCGTGACTTTGAACGGGGTGCCGGCAAATTGGTTTGACGCGCTCCCGTCATTCGAGCATTCCCTGCCTGTCATGTTTTCGTTCAGCTTTCATTCCTGATCTGTCAGCGCGGCTTGCCAGGCAAGCAGTCTGCTAGACCGTGCGCGCCCTTTTGGCGGCACTGGTTCGTTCCGGGACATCCTGCTTCATCCGCAGTCTCCCGGCATGTCCAATTTGATCAGGAAAACACCATGTCTCATCACCGCCATTCGGAAGAATCGCGCCTGTCAGTCTCTATCACCCCGGCAATCGCCGTGGGCGGACCATGGACCGCGCGCCTCATCCCCAACAACAATCTCCGGCAACACTGCCACCTCCTCGCCCGGACCTTTCGCGGGCCGCACCCGCTGACCGATCCCCTCCGCGATCCATGCGCGCGGCTGTTGGAAGCGGTCGAAGGAAAATGCGCTCTTCTCACCGCCATCCATCCATCCGGATTTCAAGCCATCCCCGTCCTGATCCGCATCGCGGCGTATTCCAGGCGGTGGATCCGCGAGCCGGAAACCTGGGCGGGCGAAACGTCCAACAACCCGCGCGAAATCCTCCACGGTCTTCTGCGGCACCTTTTCGCGGCGTGGGAGGTTCCGCCGTTCTTTGACAACGCCTGGCTTGTCAAAGGCGACCTGCACGATCTGGAGCGGGACTGGTATTGCCACCTCGCCAGCGGCGGCAGTTTGAGAAACGTCCAGGGGATGCCTCCGTCCATCACTTCGCGCGCGCTTCATCTGGCAATGAACGCGCCCGCAGAACTAACCATCCGGCAGGCGCTGCGCCGGGGACAGATCCATGCGCTGGGAGGCTCACCCGCACTTCTGACAGAAGTGTTGTCCAGCCGCATGGTCGACGATCTTTCCAACGATGCGGTTTGGTCGCGACTGTTTGAGAAACTGGCTGCTGCGGGAAATTTCAATCCCAAGCACTTCGGATTGATCGCCGACACCCTGCTAGAGGTAATCCGCAAGGACGACTGTCATCGGGCGGAAGTGTTGGTCGGGCTGCCACTCAAAGAACTTCTGTCGCACTGCCGCCGCTTTTGGAATTCCATTCTCAGGTTGGCCCGGATCGGCCAACCTGGCGGGTTGCGAAGTGACATCCACTGTCCGCATCTTCGATACGACCTCCATCACATCAATGCCGGGCAATGGGCGCGCCTTCCACGTTCCAGGCCTTTTGAATCCATGCGCGTGGAAGGAAAGGAAACGCTGCGATGCCGGATCGAGGAGCTTACCCACCAATGGCAACTCGTCGCCGAGAGCCGGGCGATGAAACACTGCGTCGATACCTACGGGCGGTCGTGCAAACTCGGAAGATGCTCCATTTTCAGCGTCCGCACGGAGGAAATGGTCGCAGGAAAATTGATTCCCACCAGCCACCTGACCATCGAAGTGGACCGGCGGTCACGCCGGATCATCCAGGTCCGGGGCCGGCGGAACCAACATGTTTTTGCCCAACGCATTCCCCTGCTCCGGAAATGGGCGGCCGAAATGGAACTGAATTTCTAAGAACCGGCCGGACCCGGGAGAAACGCGACATCCGGAAATTAAAAAATCTCCCGGATCTCCACCAACAGGCGGTTCACCCGCTCACGATCCGGCTGATCCTGCAAGTTTGACTCCTCGAATGTCACCATGACACTCGTGAGTTGCTCCTCCGCGCGGCTGACGAGGTCTTCGTAGTCGAACTCCCCCGACCTAACACGGAGCAGGAACTCGCGATTCGGCCGGCGGATGCGGAGCACTCCCTCCCGGGCGATCTCACCCGCCATGTCGAGCAGGCGGATGGTGTGCAGCAGGTTTTTGGAATCATAGCCGCGCCCGTGCTGGGCGTTGGTGGCATAGCGTTCCTCGTTCCGCTGGCCGACCCATTCCCAATACTCGCGGTGCGCCTTGCAATGGGCGCGGAAGGCGTCGTGGTTGAACTGCATCCAGCCGATAGGTTCCGCTTCCTTCGGCACGCTGGTGAAGATGAGCGCGTCCGGATCTTTGGGTGAGACCAGGCCCCGGCAAGCGGCGTCCGGATTATGATAGATCGCGAACATCCCGGCGGCGTGCTGGACGGACGTGAGCCCGCATTTCCGCGGATCGAAATTTCCAGCTGAAAGCCATTCCAGCACCGGCACGCTGCCCTGGCCATGCGGCACATGGCAGAAATCCAGCAATGCCAGGCGCTTCTCCGGTTGCGGATTGACGATCTTCTTGTTCAACCCGCGCGCCTTGCGGATCTGGCCCATCGCGTATTCGCCGAAGGTTTTCGCACACAGCTTGGAAAGGAAAATCCCAGGATCCAACAAATCAAACAATGGATGCCGATAGCGGATGCAGTCCTCCGGCATTGCCAGAAGTTCCAAGGCGTTCGGGTTGTTCTTGAGAAGCAGTGAAATGAAATGACCGATCTCATAATAGACCTGGTCGTTGCGCTCGTCGGCCACCTGTTCGATGGCGTCCAAGCCGCCGATGAACGAACGCGGCGCGACGAAAACCCCTCTCCGATCCTCATCCGAGCCGTCGATGGCCGTGCCATAGGCGTGGCTGCCGGCAATGGTATCCAACAGTAACAAATCCGGCTGACGGATGCGCTCCAGGGTGAAATCAGCGGGCTGGAGAAGTTTGACCGGGCGGCAAATCTCGCTCCGCAACAGGCGGTCAAGTGAGGAAAAGTCACCACTGCCTTGGGGGAGGGGCGGCGTGCTGTCCAGAAACCCGTGCAGGAAGGCATCCAACCCCGGGAGGCGTTCCATCCGCTCGCTCTCCGCCGTCCGGGCCTTGTGCTCTAGCAACTTTGGAATCAGCGACCCGATGGAATGAGGCGCGGTGGCGAAAAGATCGGCAAACGGCACCGGCGGGATGGAATGGGTTTCGGCAATCCATTTTGCGGCAAGCACGGCCCGCAGCGCATAGAGATAATCTTTCGCCCGAACCGTGTCGCCGCAGAGCTTTCCGAGCACCATCTGTTTCGCGAGTCCGCGATAGTGATCCGAAGACGCGCGGGGAGAGAAAACCTCACGGGCCATCGACTGCCAGCGTTCGCGGAAACCGTCCTCGTTTCGATAGATGATCGGCGAGTGCAGCCACTCGACGAGCGCGCCGTTGGACTTCACTAACAATCCCGCCGCCTTGCGGATGTCCCAGCCACCGGCATCCAACTCACCTTCCAAGGGCAAGTCGATGGATTCGAGACCTTCCTGCACCGAGACGTAGGATCCCGCCGGCCGGATGAAGAGGAAACGGATATCATAATCGCTGTCCGGCGAGGCGAACCCCCACGCCCGACTTCCGGACTCGACCGCATAAATGATCCGGACGCCGTGGGTGGCTTCGATGCGGGTGAGAAGGGTATTGATTTTGGTGAACACGATTTTTGTTAGTGGAATCAGTTGGGACGCCTTGAATCTCCCAGGCTGGACTCATGCGGCCAGGATCGCATGAACGGGCTTTGGGCGGAAGGGGATTCGGGGGAAATGCACAACATTCCATAAGATCCGGGGAGACGGTGCCGGGACCAGCGCCCAAGTTGCCGCCGGTTGAATGCCTGAAGTAGTTTCAATCGCGTGCATGGCCGCCCGGGTCCACACGTCCGGCTCCGGCCATTTGCTTCTCACCGTCACTCTACCCGATGATCAATCTCGAATCGTTGAAGGAAATTTTTCAAGGAATCACTTCGCTGCTCGAAGTTTCACCACAATTGGCCCTGGCCCGGTTGGGACTCATCATCCTGGGGTTCGTTCTCATCTTCCTCGGGCGCAAGGGAGTGCTGGAGGCCCTGATCATGATCCCGATGGGGCTCGGCATGGCGACGGTCAACGCGGCGGTGATGTTCTTCGATCCGCTGAAACTGCACGGCGGCGTGGGCACCCTGTTCGTCGAGCCTCAAGCCGGCGCGACGCCGGATGCGATCCAAAACGCCGCGGACCTGATGATGATCCTGCAAATCGACTGGCTGCAGCCGATCTACACCTTCACCTTCAGCAACGGCCTCATCGCCTGCTTCGTGTTCATGGGCATCGGCTCGATGCTCGACATCGGCTTCATCCTGGCGCGGCCGTTCACCAGCATGATCCTCGCGTTGTTCGCCGAGCTCGGGTCGTTCCTAACCATTCCGATCGCGACTTGGTTCGGCTTCACCATCAAGGAGGCCGCCGCCATCGCCATCGTCGGCGGGGCGGACGGGCCAATGGTGCTTTTCACCTCGCTGAAACTCGCGCCCCACCTGTTCGTGCCGATCGCCGTGGTGGCCTATCTCTATCTGGGGCTGACCTACGGCGGCTATCCCTACCTGATCAAACTGATGGTGCCCAAGCGGCTGCGGAGCATCCCGATGGAGGCACCGAAGAACCAGAAGACCTTCACGTCGTTCGAAAAAATGGTGGTGGCCACGGTGATGTGCGTGCTGCTCTCGTTCCTCCTGCCGGTGGCGGCACCCCTGATTTTCTCGTTGTTTTTCGGAATCGTCGTGCGCGAATCGGGCATCAAGGCGTTCCAGGATTTCATCGGTGGCCCGCTGCTCTACGGATCGACGATGTTTCTCGGAATGATGCTCGGAATCCTTTGTGATGCGAATACCATCATGGACCCGAAGATCCTGCCGCTGCTTCTGCTAGGTTGTCTCGCGCTGCTTTTTTCCGGCATCGGCGGACTGCTCGGCGGTTACTTCATGTATTTCGTCTCGGGCGGGAAAGTGAACCCTGTCGTCGGCATTGCCGGTGTCAGTTGCGTGCCCACTACCGCCAAGGTCGCCCAAAAGGTTGTTTCCAAGGACAATCCACACGCCGTGATCATGCCTGCGGCCCTGGGAGCCAACATCAGCGGTGTCATCACCACCGCGATCATCGCCGGCATCTTCTGCAGCCTGCTCGCCAAATACGTCGGCTAACAGCCAATCCTGATACTCCGCCATTATGGAAGCCATCAAATTCATGCTCGCCGCCTACGGCCTCACCATCGTCTTCGCGATGATCATCGCCTGCTTCATCCCGGCACTCGCATGGGCGATCAAGAAGATGAATCTCGATCCCGCGGAGGACCCCGTCAACCTCGCCATCCCGTCGTCGGATTCGATGAAAGAGGAACAAGCCATCGCGGTGGCCATCGCCGTCGCCCACCTGCAGCGCAAATGATCCGATTCCCGAACCTTACCGAGCCAAACCTTCCCACCTTCCGATGAAAAAAATCGACTTCATGCTCACCGCCTTCCGCGATGGCTTCCAATCCGTTTTCGGAGCCCGCGTCTTTTCCGCGGACTATCTGCCCTGTGTCGAGTTCGCCGCCAGGGAATGCGGCATCACCCACTTCGAGGCCGGTGGCGGGGCGATGTTCCAATCGCCGTTCTTCTACTTGAATGAAAACGCCTTCGACGTGATGGACGCGTTCCGCAAGGCGACCGGTCCCGATGCACAGCTGCAGTCGCTTTCCCGCGGCATCACTTGCGTCGCCCTCAAGGCCCAACCGCAGGCCATCCTCAAGCTGCATGCCGAGTTGTTCAAAAAGCACGGCATAACGACCATCCGGAACTGCGACGCACTCAACGACGCGGAGAATCTAACCGCGTCGGGTCACGGCATCGTCGATGCCGGGTTGAAACACGAGGTTTCCATCACCATGATGGAGCTTCCACCCGCCTGCCGCGGCTCGCACACCGTCGAGTTCTACGAGAAAACCCTGCGGGACATCCTTGATTCCAAACTCCCGTTCGACTCGATTTGTTTCAAGGATTCCTCGGGAACCTCGTGTCCGCGCAAAGTCCACGAAACGATCCGGATGGCGCGCCGCCTGCTCGGGGAGAAAATGAAAATCGCCTTCCACTCGCATAATACGGCAGGCACTTGCGTGCTTTCCTACATGGCCGCGATCGAGGCCAGCGTGGATCAGATCGACCTGTCGCTCGCCCCGGTCTCCGGCGGCGCCAGCCAACCGGACGTGCTCACCATGTGGCACGCCCTCAAAGGCACGGAATACGCGCTCGACGTGGACGTCCCGAAAATCGTCGAACTCGAGAACATGTTCAAGGAGGCGATGAAGAGCTACTTCCTCCCGCCCGAGTCGATGCGGGTGGATCCGCTCATTCCGTTCTCCCCGATGCCCGGCGGCGCCCTAACGGCAAACACCCAGATGCTCCGCGACAACGACCTGATGGGCCGCTACCCCGAACTCATCCACGCCATGGGGGAAGTCGTGAACAAGGGCGGGCTCGGCTCTTCCGTCACACCCGTCAGCCAGTTTTATTTCCAACAGGCGTTCAACAACGTCATGTTCGGACCCTGGACCCGGATCGCCAAAGGTTACGGAAAAATGGTGCTCGGTTACTACGGCAAGACTCCGGTTCCGCCCGATGCCACGGTGTTCAAGATCGCCATGGAGCAGCTCGACCTCCCGCCCGCCGCCGAGCATCTCAAGGCGCTCGAGGAGGATCCGAAGCGCGGCGTGGCGGCGGCGAAGGCCATGCTCAAGAACGAACACCTGCCGATCACCGACGAGAACATCTTCATCGTCGCGACCTGTGAGGAGAAGGGCGTGTTGTTCCTCAAGGGGCAGGGCCCGATCGGAGTCCGCAAGCGCAACGCCGCGCCGGCCCAGCCCGTTCCCCAGGCGGCGTTCAGCAGCGCCCCGTCGATTTGCACGGTCGGACTGAACGGTAACATCTATCGGGTTGTGCTCGACGGCACCAACGCGCTGGTGAACGGCACCATGTATGACGTGGAGGTCAGCGAACCCGGTGTCGAGGCCCAGCCCGCGCCGATGGTCCCGGCGGCTCCGGTGGCCGCCGCTACGGCGGTTCGCGCGGCGCAAGCGGCTCCGGTGGTCCGGGCGGCCGCGGCACCCAAGGCCGAGCCAAAACCGGCGGCGGGCAAAGCGGCCGGCCAACCGGTCATCACCCAGCTTCCCGGCCTCGTCCTGCGGATCGAAAAATCGGTCGGCCAGACGGTGAAAACCGGAGATACGATCCTCATCGTCGAGTCCATGAAGATGGACAATGCCATCGTCTCCGCGGTGAGTGGCACCGTCATCGCGATCCACGTCAAACAGGGCGACCAGGTGCAGGCGGGTCAGGAGCTGGCTATCATCGGGTAGAAAGTCATGAAGCGCTACCGGCTCAAAGAGTTCGCCGAGTTGGAGTCCACCAATCTCCACGCCCTCGCGAACCTCCACGATCTGGCCGACGGCGATGTGATCCAGGCGCTCGTCCAAACCGCAGGCCACGGCCGCTTGAACCGCCGCTGGATTTCCCATGTTCCGGGAAACCTCTGCGTCTCGCTCGTGCTCAAACCCGCGCACCGCGCACCTGCGGATCTGCCGCTTGCCAGCCTCTCACAGCTTCTTGCCTTGAGCGTCTGCCGCGCCCTCGATGCCCATGGCACCCCGGCGACCCTCAAGTGGCCCAATGACGTGCTCGTCAGCGGTAACAAGATCGCCGGCCTGCTCGCGGAAACCGTGACCCGAAATGGTTTCGTGGGATTGGTCCTCGGCCTCGGCGTGAACCTGAACCTCGACCCGGAACTGATCGCCTCCATCGACCAGCCCGCCACCTCGCTTGCTGCATGCATTGGAAATCCGGTGGATGTCACCCGTTTCCGGGATGCCGTGCTGGCGGATTTTTTCACCCGTTACGATGAATTTCTATCAAGCGGATTCCCGATGATCCGCAGTGAGTATCTCGTCCGCTGTTCGTTCATTGGCAGCGACATCGGAGTCCGCCGCGGCGAGGAGACGCTCCGCGGCCGGGCCCACGGAATCACTGCCGATGGAGCTCTGGAAGTCCTCACCCCGGACGGCGATGTCCGCACGCTCGAGCTCGGAGAAATGTTTCTGGCGGATCATCTCTGACGTGAAATGATGGAAAGGCCTACCAGGACTGATCTGCCGCAGCCTCGTCCGGATGAGGAGGTTTTACGCGACCGCGCATCGGCCGCGACGATCCCGGACTGGGTGCCTGCGGGATCGGAGCAGGATCCGCGATTTACTTGTCGCGTCATGCCAGGTGCTTTGAAAGGATACGCCCCTGTGAACCACCAACCCGTCAAACGCCGCAGGCTCACGCTGGATGATTACGAGCAGGGAGTGCTGGCTTCGGATGTGGGCATCCTTTCGAGGGCGATCACATTGGTCGAGAGCAACCTGCCCGCGCACGAGGCGCTCGCGCAGGAACTGCTGACCCGCATTCTCCCCAAAACCGGAAACTCGGTCCGCGTGGGCATCACCGGCGTGCCCGGGGCGGGAAAGAGCACGCTCATCGAATCGCTCGGCTGCCAGCTATGCGCAAAAGGACACCGCGTCGCCGTGCTGGCCGTGGATCCTAGCAGCAGCGTCACCGGCGGCAGCATCCTCGGCGACAAGACCCGCATGCATAACCTCACCCGCGAGCCGAACGCCTACATCCGGCCCTCGCCTTCCGGCGGCTCGCTCGGCGGCGTCGGTCGCAAGAGCCGCGAGACGATGCTGCTGTGCGAGGCCGCGGGATACGACGTGATTCTGGTGGAGACCGTCGGCGTCGGCCAGAGCGAGATCACCGTCCGCTCAATGGTGGATTTTTTCCTGCTAGTCATGATCGCCGGTGCCGGTGACGAGCTGCAAGGCATGAAAAAAGGTGTAATCGAAATCGCCGATCTGCTTGCCGTGAACAAGGCGGATGGGGACAACGTCAACCGTGCGAAACTCGCCAGCACCGAATACAAGCGCGTCCTCCATTTCCTCCAGCCCGCCACTCCCGGTTGGCGGACCCGCTGCACGACCTGCTCCGCCTTGATTCCCGAAACCCTCGACGCGCTTTGGGAAACCGTCGAGCAGTTCGCGGCCGCCACGCGTGAATCCGGCGTTTTCGCCTCCCGCCGCAAGCACCAGTCGATCGAGTGGATGCACGCCATGATCGCGGAAGAACTCCGCCACCGGTTCTTCCGCAACCCGCGGGTGATGCGGCTTCTACCCGAAATCGAATGGCAGGTCGCCGACCAGACCCTGCCCGTCGCCACCGCCGTCCGCCGGATGATGGACGGGTTCGAAGGATGAAACCGGCGGGCCGTCGGAAGCAGGACATTCGTGTCCGAGACGACCTGCGCGGATCTTGCTAATTGAACGGCATATTTTTTACCATGGAGACAAACCGGGTTGTGGCCCTCATAAGGCGGGCGGATCAGGATCGGTCCGCTTCTTTTACGATCAACCACCATTCCCGATGAACCCGTCAGAAGACCCCGTCCAGGATCATACGTTCCGATCAATCATGATTACCGACCCGCCGGTCCTGTCTCCCGACACGACGGTGGGCGAGGCGGTTGAGCTGTTATTGCGAAACCACGTGCTGTCGATGCCAGTGGTGGACGGCAACCGGCGTTTTCTCGGGCAGTTCACGAAAAAACACCTGATTTCCCGCCTGCTGCCGGCCCTGGCGACACAAACCGACCCTCAACATCAGGTGGAGCGGATGATCGAGGCCGGATTGCTGCAGGACACACTGTCGGAAGTCCGCGAGCGATACGCCGCCATCTCCGGCGATTCTGTTAGCCAGCACTACGACGCATCCGTCACGGTGCTGCGCCCCGACCAGCCTTTGGTCAGCGCATTGTATTTCCTCTACGCCGGACGCAACGCGCTTCCCGTGGTGGACCCTGAAAGCCACCTCCTTGCCGGCGTCGTCTCCACCTGGGACCTGCTCGCCCGCGTCACCAGCCCTACCTAACCCACCACTCCCATCACCATGCCATCTTCCATTCTAGGACTTCCGCCGATGTGGGTTGCCGTCGGTATCCTGGCCTTCACCTACGCCGCCATCATGACGGAGCGACTGAACCGGGCGATCGTCGCCTTGCTCGGCGCGATCCTGATTATTTCCACCGGGATCCTGAGCCAGGAAAGCGCCATCGCCGGCATTGATTTCAATACCATCGGGCTGCTAACCGGGATGATGGTGATCGTGTCCATTTCGCGCAAGAGCGGCATTTTCGAATACCTCGCCATCTGGGCGGCCAAGCTGGCCAAGGGCAACCCCGCAGGCATTCTGGCACTACTGGTGGTGGTCACGGCGGTGGTCTCCGCGCTGCTGGACAACGTCACCACCGTGCTCCTCGTCGTCCCGGTGACGCTGGTGATCTGTAGTCAACTCAAGGTGCCTCCCTATCCATTCCTGCTCTCCCAGGTCATCGCCTCCAACATCGGCGGCACGGCCACCTTGATCGGCGATCCGCCTAACATCATCATCGGAGCCGGTGCGAACCTCTCGTTCAATGCCTTTGTGGTGAATCTTGCTCCGGTCATCGCCATCATCCTGGTGGTGCATGTGCTCGCCATCCACTTCTTCTGGGGGAGGCAGCTGCGCACCACGCCCGAGGCCAAGGCCCACATCATGGCCCTCGACGAGCGCGCCGCCATTACCGACAAGGTTCTGCTCATCAAGTCACTGGTCGTCATCGGTGCCGTGCTCGTGACTTTCATTTTCGCTCGTTTCATCGGCCTTGATTCGGGAACCATCGGCATCGCCGGCGCGACCCTGATGCTGCTGCTCGACAACGTCGGGAAATCCTCCGAAGCGCAAACCGAAAGCGTTACCAAGGTTTTCAACGAGGTGGAATGGATCACCCTGTTTTTCTTCATCGGGCTGTTTGTGGTGGTGACCGGCGTCGAGCACACCGGCTTCCTGAAAATGCTGGCCGACAAGCTCGTGGCGGTCACGGGAGGCGATCTCAAGTCCACGGGAGTGGGTATTCTTTGGGGCTCCGCCATTTTGTCCGCCATCGTGGACAACATCCCGTTCGTCGCCACGATGATTCCCATGATCAAGTCGATGGCCCCCGCGTTTGGCGGACCTGAGGGACTTCTGCCGCTGTGGTGGGCCTTGTCGCTCGGCGCCTGTCTGGGAGGAAACGGTACATTGGTCGGAGCCAGCGCGAACTTGACGGTGGCCGGCATCGCCGAGCGCAATGGAGTGCCGTTCAGCTTCGTCACCTACACCAAGCACGCGTTCCCCATGATGATCGTCCACATCGCGATCGCCCACATTTATTGGGTGATCCGCTATGTCCCGTGATCGTCGAAATCCATGGCCGCTGCGAGAATGCGCCAAAATACAATTCCCATTTCAACGACCTTCATCTAAAACGAATCCCTCAATCCACCAACAACCACTCCAAAAGATGCCACGTGTCACTTTCAACAACACCGTCCTTCGCGACGGCCACCAATCGCTGGCCGCCACCCGCATGACCACCGCGCAGATGCTCGCTGCGGCTCCCATACTCGACGAGATCGGCTTCAGCGGCCTTGAAACGTGGGGCGGCGCGACCGTGGATTCCTGCCTGCGCTACCTTAACGAAAATCCGTTCGACCGGCTCCGCGCCCTCAAGAAGGTGGCGCCCAAGACCCCGCAAATCATGCTCCTGCGCGGGCAGAACATCGTGCAATACACGAGTTTCCCGGATGACGTGGTCGAGGCGTTCATCCGCGCCGACGCCGCGGCCGGCCAGGACGTGTTCCGGATTTTCGACGCGCTCAACGACACCCGCAACCTCATCACCTCGATCAGGACGGTGCGCGACTGCGGAAAACACGCGCGGGGAGAAATCTGTTATACCACCAGCCCGGTCCACACCATCGAGGCGTTCATCAAAATGGGCGTCGAACTTGAGGAACTCGGCTGCCATTCCATCGGCATCAAGGACATGTCCGGCATCATGACGCCGCACGTCGCCTACAACCTGGTCAAGGAACTCAAACGCAAGGTCGGTCTGCCCGTCACGCTCCACACCCACGACACCGCGGGGCTTGGAGCTGCCGCCTATCTCGCCGCCATCGAGGCCGGTGTGGATGCGGTGGAAACGTCGATCGTCCCCTTTGCCAACGGCACCTCCCAGCCCGACACGGTGCGCATGCTCGCCCTGTTGGACGGGAACCCGCGACGTCCCGACTATGATCCCGCCCTGCTGCAACAGCTCCGCGTGCACTTCGAGGATGTCTATCAGCAGCTCAGTGCGTTCACCAGTCCGGCGAACGAGCGCATCGACTCCGACATCCTCGTTTTCCAGGTCCCCGGGGGCATGCTTTCCAATTTCCGCAATCAACTCGCCGAGCAGGGGATGGCCGACAAGTTCGATGAAGTCGTCCGCGAAATCCCGGTGGTCCGCGAGGCGCTCGGTTGGATTCCGCTGGTGACTCCCACCTCGCAGATCGTCGGCACCCAGGCGATGATGAACATCAAGTTCGGCCGCTGGAAGATGATCTGCCAGCCGGCCCAGGACATCGCGCTCGGGAAATATGGCAAGGCTCCGGGCCCGATCAACCCGGAGATTCTCGCCATGGTCGAAAAACAAACCGGCAGCAAGGCGGTCACCGGGCGTCCGGCGGATCTGCTTGCTCCGGGCTTGGAAGGATACCGCAGCCAATGCGCGGCGAAGGGCCTGCCCGTGGACGATGAAACTGCGGTTCTTTTTGCGATGTTTCCCCAGCAAGTGGAAGCCCTCGTCAAGGGAACTCCGGCCGCGCCGCCCGCCGTGGCCAAGGCGCCGCCAGCTCCAGCTCCGACTCCCGCCGCGCCGGTGTCCCCGGCTCATTCTAACGGGGGGGCGGTCAGGAGGATGGTTCTGACCATCGACGGCCAGCGCCATGAAGTGGGCGTGGAAAAGCTGTAGGCCTGAGCCGGGGTTCGGGTCATGCACTCCCTACTTGAAACCTGGCTTTTTTGGTCAAGGTTGGGGGGATGAAGTCCTGCTGCCCTTCAATCGTTTCCACACTGCGGTGGCTGGTTTTTCCGATGCTCTGTGGCGGGCTGTCCGCAGCGACAGTCACTGTCCCGGCGGTGGCGGACACCTCGATTTTCGAGGGCAACAAGGATTTCAATCTGGGCGGGACCACACTGGTGTCCGGGACCAACCAACAATACGCCCGGTCGAAAGCGATGTTCCGGTTCGATCTGGGATCGATTCCGGAGGGTGCCCTGGTGACGGGCGCGGAGGTCGCGTTGTACGTATCGAGACAGCCGGATCCGGATCAGCATGGGGGGGCGGCGAATTCGGATTTCAGTCTCTATCGGCTTTTGGTGAGCTGGGGTGAAGGCACGGGCAGCCTTGCGACGGGATCCGGGGCGGCCTTGGGCGATGCGACATGGAATGATCGACACTATGGATCCACGCCGTGGGCGAGTGCGGGTGCCTTGATTGGGCAGGACTATGCGGAGACCGCCAGCGCCACGACTTTCGTCAGTAATGTCGGCAGCTATTTGTGGCCCTCCTCACCGACGATGGCGGGCGATGTCCAAGGCTGGCTGGACGCTCCTGAGACCAATTTCGGATTTATCCTGGTCAATCAGAACGAAACCGCGCTCGGCACTGGACGGCGTTTCGGATCGACGGGGGAACCTGGCGGGCTGGTCCCGCCGCCGCTCCTGACGGTATCTTACACGCTGGTGCCCGAGCCGTCGGTGGCGGGATTGTTTCTACTGATGGTTGCGGGGCTCACGATGATCCGGATGCGGAGAATCTAGCGACCGACGAGGTCGTCCTCATTCCCCATCCGTCGGTCGGGGCCGGCAGAATGGATTTCCATCAGATCCTTCGCCAGCGCATGGAAAAAATAGGGGGTTCCCCATCGGTCAACGAGCTCGCCGTTTTCGTTGATGCCCTGTCCCTGCGGCGGGCCGAGTTGCGCCCCCTTCGGATTGGCACCCATGATGGCTTTCATGATCTCGGCATTGGTCCCGACGGGATTTTCCCCGGCGAGGGAGCGGTAATCGCGGAGCATCAGCGAGATTTGGTCGAAATCCACGACAACCTCCGGGTCCGCCTCCGCCGCTTGGCGGGGCGGCGGCGTGGTGGGGGGATCGGAGGTGACCAGTGGGTTCTCAAACCCGCGCGCATTGCCAGTGCGGGATGGTTCCGGATGTGGCGGCGGTGGAATCGGCACGGGACGCACGGCGGCAGGAGTTGGCGGATTTTGATCCGCGACCGTGGGCGGGGTGGTTGGCTTGGGAGTATCGTTTTGCGCCGCCAGTGATGGAGCCGGGGCGTTGGTCTCGATCCGGCGGGAAATCCAGTTTCCAAGGAGGACCAGCGTGATGAGGCCAAGAATACCAAATCGCCACGACTTCATGTTAGAGGAAGCCGGGATTCGGGGTGGAGAAGCGGCCGAGATTGGGGAAAACCGTATTGAGCCCCTCGGAATCGACGCCGAACCAAGTGGCGATGGTCGCCGCGTACTGATCGACGGCGGTGGTGGGAATCCAGCGGCCGGTGCTGGTGTCGTCCGGACCGTTCACGGCGAGAACCGGGAACTTCCCGTAGGTGGCGCGCCCCTTGACAGCACCGCCCATCACGAGCTGGTGGCCGCCCCAGCCGTGGTCGCTGCCGTAGCCGTTTGTGGGGAAGGTGCGGGAGAAATCACTGGCGGTGAATGCGGTGACGCTGTCCTTCAGCAACGCGGTGCCGGCGGGGGATCCCACCGGGCGGCCAATGGCGGACAATGCCTGATAGAGCGCGTTCATGGTTTTGCTCAGGTCGGCGAGGCGGTTCGCGTGATCGCCGATGATGACCTTGGCGTTGTCGGCGGTGGTGGATCCCTGGTTGTTAGTCTGGTTGGTGTGGGTGTCATATCCGCCGACCTGGATGAAGAAGATCTGACGCTTCATGCCAAGTCCGCCGTTCGCCACGGACCTGCTGCCGAGGTCGATAAGCCGGGCGACCATTCTCATTTGGCTCATGAGGCCCGAGTTGAAGGTGGCACCGCCATTCGGAGTGGTGATCGAGGTGTTGAAATGGGAAAGCCACGAGGCACTGGCATTGGCGGCCAGCGCCGTGGAGAGGGACTCGGCTTGATCGATGGAATGGTCGAAAATCTCGGCGTAGGCCTTGGTTTGGAGATTCGGTGAGTTCTTGTTCGTATTGAGAATCGAGTCCAGCGCCCTCCTGCGCGCGGTTTTCGGGGTGGCGGTGCCGAAGCCGCTGAGCTGCACCGCACCGCTGGTGGTGATCGCGTAGGGCGGGGCGAGATTGCTGCTGCTGACTTCGAAGATGTTGGATCCGGCGAGTGTCACCGCCATCGAAATGCCGCCGCCCACGTTGTAATTCGCGGCGGTGAACAGATCGGCGATGCGACCGCCCCAGCCGCTGGTGTAGGGCTGGTCAGGCAGGGAGGTCTGCCACTGGGTCTGTTGGTCGCTGTGGGAGAACAGCTGGGGCGGGCGCGGCACGCTGTTCGCGCTGTACTGGACCTTGGTTAGAGGAAAGCTGAGAGTGCCGACGTTGAACACCGGGGCGACGACACCGGCGTTGAAGAGCGCCCGCATTTCCGGCATTGCCGGGTGAAAGCCGTAGTCGTGATAGTCATCCGCCGGGTAGCCGGGCTGGCCGTTGAGGGAGTCCAGGGCGAGCGCGGTCGCCGGGTCGCCGGGGACGGCGTTCGGGAGGGCGAGCGCGGGCCCGCGAATGGCCGCG
Source organism: Akkermansia sp. (assembly GCA_020047775.1). Classification (GTDB taxonomy): domain Bacteria; phylum Verrucomicrobiota; class Verrucomicrobiia; order Verrucomicrobiales; family Akkermansiaceae; genus Luteolibacter. The sequence goes on from JAIFNK010000015.1 coordinate 20,751, forward strand.
TAGTTCGCCCACTCGGCCGGGATGGTGGGGATGATCATGTTGTTGGAATCGTTGCCACCGTTTAGAAAGACGCAGATGAGCGCCTTGTAGTCGCCGGGTGGAGCGCCGGCGGCGACGGCGCAGTTGAGCGTGCGCAGTTCGCTGAGGGTTTTCGCGAGGGCCGTGGTGCCGAGCGCCGCGCTTCCGAAACGCTGGAGAAAGTTCCTGCGGGATAGGTAAGGGACGTGGAATTCTTGTTTCATGGTCGGATTTATCTCTGAATGGCGTACTCGGCGGAAGTGAGGATCAGGTGGACGACCGCGCGCACCCTGTCCCGCATCTGGGTGGTGGATGGAGTGGGACTGGTGTAGGGGAAATTCGTCGTGTTGGCGACAAAGTCGGTGATGGTGGTTCTCACCGGGGCGCTCAGGTTGTCGCCGGTGAGCAGAACCGCGAGCGTGTTCACCAAGGTGGCGATGTTGGCGTTGCCGGTTTGCCCCGGCGTCATGTAGGGACCGAGATCGACGGTGACGGCGTTGCCGTTGAAGAAACTGCTGTAACCATTCGGATTTCCGCTGGCGGGCGAGATCTGGCTGATGACATTGGTGAGATTCATGGTGTTCGAGTCATTGGTGAGCTGGAACTCCGGCGTGGTCATTCCAGCCCTGGCCATTTCACCGGGATATTGGTAGTCCGGCTGGAAGAAGTTGAAGACGGTGGTCGAATTCAAAGGTGTCTGGTTGAGGGCGGTGGCGGTGGTTCCCAGGGTGTAGCCGACCGCCCAGGTGCTAGGGTCAACCGTGACGGTTCCCGAGCGGACCCATTGGGATCCCTTGAGCGGATAGACGGTTACGCTGTTGCTGCCCTGCGATCCGGTGGTGATGGCGGGGGCGGCCGGAGGAGACACGCTGAAGGAGTTGGGCGCGGAGACCGAGTTGACTTGGTAGATCCCGTTGCTCGCGGGGGCGGGGGAGTTGAGCACGGAGAACTTGAGCAGCACAAAGTCCGCGCCCGCGGTTAGATCGTGGTTTCCCGAGGTCTGCAGGGTGATCGACTGGGCACCACCGCCGCCGGTCACGTTGTAGCCCGCGTTGAGTCTGGGAATCAGGCAGTTTCCTCCGGTGGTGGTCACGGGAGCCGGGTCCAGGGCCACCGTGAACGATGTGCCGGAGGAACTGGTAACCGCATATCTTTTCCCCACGCCCGCAAGCCCGCCGGTCGTGAAGCTTATGTAGAGTTCGTCCGGGGCGGCGAAGCCCGCGGTGTTGATGGTGGCACTGAGGCCGGAGATGGTATAGGTGGCGCCGAGGGTCGTGGTGTTGTTATCGACAGTGAACGAAGTGCTCGTGACGCTGGAGATCGAATAGTTTTTCGCGGTTGGCAATTCCGGGGAGCCGCTCTGGGCGACAAAATCCGAAAGCCTGACGTTTTCGTTCACGAGCCGGTGGGGGACCGGGTTGTTGCTGCTGTCGCGGGTGGTGATGGTGATGGTTCCCAGGCCGTTCTGGGTGTAGGTGCTGTTAGTAAATGCGGCTGCCGGCAACGCGCGCGCCGGACCGGTGACGCGGAGCAGGGGCTCGCGTTGTTTGCCATACTTGGGGTCCGCCGCGGCGGTAGTACTGCGTGCTTCGTAGTCGAGCAGGATGGCGCGGAAGACTTCCTTCATGTCGCCGCGCACGCCGGTGCGCAGACCATCGACATTTTGCTCGCCATGGAAGGCCCGGACGACGCGGTGCACGTATTCCGGCTTCGGGTGGCTGGTCACGAGGCGCTGGATGAGCTGGCGGCAGATATAGGGACCGACGGCGGAATTCGCCATGATGTTGTCGAAGGTCACCTCAAGGTCCCGGAGGCCGTTGATGTCGTAGAGATTGGTAATCCGCGTGTAAGGAGCGGTCTCGGGAAGCGCCTGCGGATCGTAAACCCAGTAAGGAGACTCCGGATCGGTCAGGGTGGTGGTGGACGATGTGACGGTCGCGGCGGGGAGGATGACGTTGTCCAGCAGGCGTTTTGTCCCGGGCTCATGCCGGCTGGGGATCAAGGTCATCGGGTCCAGATAGTTGGAGGATGGATTGGTCGCGGTCGGCAACCGGCCACCGGCGAGGCGCTGTCCCCAGTTCCAACCGGTGAAGACGCGGGCGTAGCCGCTGATTTCGTCCTGCCCGTAAGTGGGAATGGCATTGCCCTTCGAGTTGAGTATCAGAGTGCCGTCCGACCATGTCCGATAGAGGCCGGCGGAGAAAAGCTGGAGGATCTCCCGGGCGTAGTTTTCGTTAGGGATCTGGCCGGTGACAATGTTGCCGGCGGCATTGCCCCGCATGTCGAGATAGACGCCCATGGCTGGGCTGAGGGTGACCTGCTTGAGAATATCGCGGAAATTTCCGAAGCAATTGTCCAGCAAGCTGTCGTAGTAGTCGGCGAGCACGCGTCCGTTGTTGTTGAGCGGGCCGGTGTCCGATACGACGAGGATTTCACTCAGGGCGAACGCGGCGCGCTGGCGCAACTGGTCCGGTGCGGTGACGGAGTTTTTCCACCAGGAATTGAACATCAGTTGGCTGCCGTACGGGTTTTGAGGGTCGGCGCTGAGGTTGCTCAGGACATAGGGGACGTTCTTGGTTGCCGGGGTCATGAATTGGGTTTCGATCCACGGCCGGTAGCCTGTCGATTTGACTGTGGCCATGTCGGAAATGCTCGGGCCAAAGGTGGCCTGGGTAAGAAAGCGGGAGTTCGCGGCGTCGCTGGTGGCATGGAGATCCGGCCACGATGGATAGGCGGGCGGGGCGGGGGCGGTCTGGGAGCCGGTGATCTTGCCGAAGGTGCCGGCGATTTCTCCGTTAGGATTATTGAGGGTGGAAATGCCCAGATAGACGCCTCCGTTTTCAAGGTCCGCGACGTCGGATGCCCGCATGTTCCAGGTGTATCCTCCGTCCGAAGTCTTCAGCGCGGGGTGGTTTTTCTCCTGGGCGTTGAGATCGAACAGGACGTCACCCGCGCTGTTATAAATTTTGCGGGAGGTGGCGCCCGATGTCAGCCCGCTGTAGTTGAGTTGCAGCACGGCGGTGGATCCGTTCACCCGCAGGAAGGCGCCGCCGGTGGCGGTGATGCCGCTGAGTCCCTGCACGCCTTGAAGGTTCGTGACGTAGAGCGTGCCGGGGATGGTGGTGGTTGGCGGATTGTCCCACGGCGAGAGCACGTGGCTTGGAAGAATCCCCCCGATGGCGGCGGAGGCGGGCGGGCATCCGTTGGCGATCGGGTTGGCGGTGTTGCCGGTGGGGTCGAGGAACCAGGCGACGGACAGATGGCTGGAGGAACCGCTGCTGCCGGTGTTGTGTAGCACCTCGATGTAGTATCTCCCGCCCGCCTTGAGTGAAAGCCATGGCGATTTCTGGTTGGCTTGGGCGTTCCACGTGCGCGCCTGCGAGTCCGTGACGGAAGCGCGGCGGACCTTGTTCACCGGTTCCGAATCGTTGGAAATCCACAGCTCGGCGGTGTTGCTGGCGGCGATCCAGAAGTAGTAGTTGCCGGTGGTCGGAGCGATGAAATAACCTCGAAGGCGTACGCCGGTATTGTCGCCATCATAGGCGGTGGTATCCTCCGCGGTGCTGACCGTGTCGGTGGCGGCGGGTGGAGTGGTCCATGGGATATTGGAAACCGCCGGACCGCTCACGCCGGGAGTCCATGCTTCACGGGTAAGCAGCCCTGGCGTGGCCTGCACTTCGAGGGTCATCACCACGCTGCTGGTGCCGGCCGGGTTGGTGGTGGTCAGGCTGAATTGATAGATGCCGGCGGCGGGCGGAGTGCCGCTCACCACGTCGTTGGCCAGAGTGAGCCACGGTGGAAGTCCGCTGGCGGAGATGGTTCCACCGTTGCTGGAGGTGAGGTTCGTGGAGAACGGGGTGCCTGCCCCGAGGATCGTCACCGCATCGGTGGGACTGGTGATGGCGGGGGGCGAGACCTGCGTGGGGAAGAGGCGGTTGGTCGGAATGATTTGTTTCGCCTGATCTTCACTGTACCACGAGAGGCGGGCTTCCGCCGCACCGGTCGATTCGTAGTATTCCATCTTGATGTCGTAACGAATACCCGCCTGAAGGTAAATCGATCCGGTGCTGTCAGTGACACTACCGCCCGGCCAGCGATCGATGACGAGTTGGTTGTTTACCCATAGTTTCAAACCGTCATCCACGCGGGCGACGAAGTAGTGGAGTTGCGAATACCGGGGTAGGATCTGGCCAGTCCACCGGACGGTGAAATAGTTATGATTGATCGATGGATCCGGGCTGCCGACGCCCCAATCTCCGTTGTTTCCGTTGGTAATCGCTGAGGAAAACTGCGCGGGAGGAAGCGGCTCCGCGATGGGGGCGTTCTTGAAATAGTAGGTATTCCAAACATTGTTGGTACTGTTGGCAACGGTTGAGGAAACGTCTTTCCAAATGTTATCTGACGGAATGTTCGTGTAATTGGCGTTTCCCACCTTCCACTGCAGTCTGCATTTGGCGGATCCGGTGGTTTCCACGAATTCGACCCGGATCCGATAGCGACCGGCAGGGGTGGAGGGGGCGGCGAGTGCGTATCCCGGGCTTTGTTTGAAGCCGCCGGTGGCCGGGGTATCCCAGCCGTTTTCAAGAATCGGCACGAGGCCGGACCCGGTATCGAGCAGGACCCGTGCCTTGTCATCCGCATCAAGTTGGAAACTGTAAGTGGCCGTGATGGATGGTGATAGATAACCCTCCCAGCGGACCGCATAATTGTCGGCATCGACGAGGGATGTGCCGTTGGGACTTCCATAGCCCCAGTTTGCGTCAATCGTCGGATCGACCCGTGAGACCGGAGTCCCGGCAAATGCAATGCTCAAGCTGCCGGTGCCGGTCGAAGGCACGGTGCCTGTGATGGCAACGGAAAACGAAGATGCGGCTGGCAGCGCGGTGATGGTGTAGGTGAGCGGATAGTTGTATGCGGAGACATTCAGGTTTCCCGAGGTGAATTGCAGTGTGACCTGGCTGCCGACGGCATAGGGAGTGGCCGGGGTGCTGGTGTAAGTCACCACTGCGGCGCCCGAGGTCGCATTGGTTTTCGTGTAGCTATAGGTGGCGGCCATACCGGCATGATAATCCGCGGTGAGTCCGCTGCCCGTGGGATTTCCGGATGGATAAACCGTCACTCCTGCCGAAGTCGGGCTGCCCAGGGAATAGTTTCCTCCGGAACCGGCGGAGCCAGGACTGGCGATTGTTAGGAATGCCGTGGCAGGGCTGGTCCGGCTCGCGTTGAAAACCGGGGTGATCCGGACATCCAGTGAGTTGACGCCGGCCGGGAAGGTCAGGGAATCCGGCAGGGGCTCGATATCCACGCCTTCCACGGCGGTTCCGCTCCTGGTGAGAGGCACCGTCGCGGCTCCAAGCATCATGAAACCTGAACGGGTCACGCGGATCACCCCGTAATCGTCGCCCGGTGCGGATCCATCCGCAGGTTGGGTCGCGACGGTGTCCTCCGCGCTGATGGAAACGATGTTCTGGGTCTCCAGACTGGCGGCGAGCGAGTTGGAGTCAAAGCTGGTCTGGGATGAGATCGGCGCGCCCGGTGAAAGTCCCAGCATGTGCTTGGCCCAGTCACTGACTTGATCGCCCTGCGTCACTTGGTCGGTCACGGTGAGGTGGAAAAATTTTCCGGTGCTTTTCGGGACGACGAGTGTCTTGTTCGTCCCGTCGCCTACGACACGGGGCATTGCGGCATTCGACCACGTCTCTACCAGGCTTGGGCTGCTCTCGGCACCGTAGAGCTTGCCGGGGACGGTTGGGAAGCTGAGCGACAAGGTCGTCGGACCGGTGGCAACCGTCGGCGGGCGGAAGTGGGCTTCCGTCGGCAGTTTGAGGAATGGATTCGTCCCCGCGATGAACTCGGTGCGGTTATTGTTTCCGTCACCATCGGCATCCTGGGAGAGCCAGCCCGCATACGGCGGATACTCGTTCATCTGGGCATCCAGAACCCCGAATTTCTGTTTCCAAATGGATTGGTTGATGTCTTCATCGACTTGGGCACCGGCGGTCAAGAGGAAGCCGGACGCAGCAAGCAGCATGCATGGAACCACGCGGAGACGGTGAGGAAATGCGGATGCGGACATAAAAACGAACGAGGCGGCTGGAATTAAAACGCAGGTTTTTTCCAATTTTAGAGGCCTGATCACGTCGGCATCGCCGTCCTGGTTGCGGCGCGCAATCAGTCTCGAATTTCGGATGGTCCTCTTCGGAGGCCTGAACCGGGAGGGGGGAGCGCACCTGATCCTCCGTGTTTCGTCAATCGTCAAACGGGTTGGCAAATGAACATCTCGTACCGGGAAGTCAAATCGTTTTCCTCAAAATTTGAATGGCTTTCGGGCTTTCAGGTGCTCCTGTCCGGAATTTAATAAAAAATCATTTCTTGCCAAGTCGTTCCGCCGGGGTCTACCTACGGGTCGATTGAACGGCTTTAGTTTGTTTGATCGCTCTTTGTTTGATCCGTGACGCCATGGTCGGAAGAAGTGCTGAATCATCATGGCGTCATTAGAATTGAATTAAATGGATATCTACGTGGGCAACCTGCCCTACACCGCTACTGAAGGAGACGTTACTGGCCTCTTCGCCGCTTTTGGACCTGTTGAACGGGTCAAAATCATCACCGACCGTGAAACCGGGCAATCCAAGGGATTTGCTTTCGTGACCCTCGGTGACCAAACCCAGTTGAACGCAGCCATCGAGGCTCTCAACGACTACGACTACAACGGTCGTGCTCTCCGCGTGAACGCGTCCGAACCCAAGGAATCCCGTCCAAGCGGCGGTGGTGGCGGTGGTTACGGCGGCGGTGGTGGCGGTGGCTACGGTGGTGGCGGCGGCGGCGGTGATCGTCGTGGCGGCGGCGGCGGCGGCTACAAAGGCGGCGGCGGCGGCGGTCACAAAGGTGGCGGCGGCGGCGGTGGTGGTCGCTGGTAATCCGGCTACCCCTTCTTGATAAGTTTTCACAAGCGCCCGGTTCCCTTCATTGGGATCCGGGCGTTTTTTTGAAGAATTCCCGGGTTTTTCTCCGGATTCACTCGCCGATCTGCTCAAGGCTCTCGTAGTAGCCGCCGTAGAATCCCACGATTTTCCAAGCGACAAACGCGAGGATGAGGAAATACATCACCTTCGGCACCATCACCGCCATCGTCTTGGCGCTTGAGGCGGCATTCTCCTGAAACAACCTGGACCAGTTGGCGAGGTCCGTATCCAGCGTGCCGGCCTCCTCACCCGTCGAGTAGGACCGGGCGAAGGCCTTCGGGAATGCCTCCTCCGCCATGAACGCCGGTCCGAGCGCACCGCCTGTTTTCACCACCTGCGTCAACCGCGAACCCGCTTCGCGGATCAGGCCGCTTTGGGCCGCTCCAGATGCCAGTTGCATGGTTTCGGCCATCGAGATGCCGGCCAGCAAACAGGAATGATAGACTTTGCAGAACCGCGCCATCGCCAGGTTCCGGCGGGCCGCGCCGATCCATGGAATCCGGCTGATCCAGCGGTCGATCCCGGAATTTCCCGGAGCCAGCCGCAGAATCGCGCGGATCGCCATCACCAGGATGAAAGCCGCCGCATAGACGAGCAGCAGGCTCGTCACCACGCTGCCGGAAATCTGCCCATGGGTCATGGTGCCGGACATCAGGGCCCCCGGCACGATGGCGATGAAGATGCCCAAGTGCAGCACGATGACCGGATAGATCATGCCCCGCACCATGTCCCGGCGGGTGGCCGCCAACATGCCGAAATACCCGGCAAGATGTTGGAATGCGGGTGCCAGTTTGCCCCCGCGCTCGCCGGCTCCGATGATGCCGCGCTCCAGTTCGCTGATGGCCCCGCTGTCCCAGGCGAACGCCCCGGTGATCGATTGCCCCGCGTCAAGTCCGCGGCTCAGGCTGTCTAACAACCTGAGCTGCGGCAAGGGAGGCTTGGTGTCCGTCAACACCGCCGCCGCCTTGCGGATGTCGAATCCCGCCTCAAGCAGCTTTGCGATTTCCGTGTAAAAAAGATGCTTCTGTGCCGGGCTCACGCTCATGGTATCGCTGCTGGCAATACACGGTGCGCCAGCCCGCTCCAAGTTTGATTTTCCGGAGAAGCGGGATCAGGAAAAGCGCCTCACCCGCCGCTGTTAGGTTTTCTTCCCGAGCATGGCGGGTTTCGCCCGGCGGTAGTTCCAGACATGCAGCCAGGGATGCATGCCGTGCTCGTCAGTCGCATAATAGGCGGCTGCGGCCACCCCTGAGAACCAGACCGCAGGCACGAGGATCAGGGCCAGACCGAGCGTGGCGAAACTCAGCCACGCCGCGATGAACACCATCAAGATGTTTCCCGGGAGCATGATGGCGAGGGCGGCGCCATAATGATGTTTGTAAAGATGTCCGAGACCCGGGACCACACTCAGAAGGGCCGCGATTTTATTGCGGTCCACCCGTTTCCATGCATCAATGAGTTCTTTCATCGGATTTTGGGGTTGTTTGCATCTGGAACATGCCGGATGAAACCCTCCGGAGCAAGTCAGGAATTGCGCAGTCCGACATCGCCCCCGGGATTTCATCGGAGGCGGCCATTTTGATTCTTGCCAGCGGACTCTTGCCAAAACAA
>JAIFNK010000121.1 GCA_020047775.1 Akkermansia sp.
TCGCCGAAGACACCGTCATCGTTTACTCCAGCGACAACGGCTATTTCCTCGGCGAACGCGGACTCGGCGACAAACGCGCACTCTACGAAGAAGGCCTGCGCATCCCCTACATCGTCCGCTACCCGCGCCTGTTCCCGAAAGGCAAACTCATCGATGACATGGTTCTCAACATCGACCTCGCGCCGACTTTGCTCGATCTCGCCGGGCTTCCCGCCCACCCCGGCATGCACGGCACCAGCTTCAAGGAACTCGCCCTCGGCAACAAACCCGCCGGTTGGCGGACCTCCTTCCTTTCTTATTATCGCAAGGAACTCGGCGAGACCCCGACCTGCGCCGGTGTCCGCACCGCGAACGCCAAGCTCATCTATTACAAAGGCAGGCCGGAGTTCACCGAAGCCTACGATCTCACCAAGGACCCCTACGAACTCCAGAACCTTGCCAAAGACAGCGCTTTCACCACGCCGCTTCACGCGGAACTCGTCCGCCTCGCCGCAAAAGTCAACTACCCTCTATCCGCCGACCTGGTGCCCGCAAAGCCGTAAAACCGCTTCATTCCGTAATCCACCGGCCTCACGGATTTCAATCCCGCGACCCGGACACCCGCCGCGTTGCGCGATGACCTGGAGAGCGGCACCTTTGATACTTATCCCTGACCACGCCTTGAACCGCAGATCGATCCATTGAAATGAGAAGCATGACAGAACCCGATGAAACCAAACCGCCAGGACTCGCCGCCGTCCGCCATTTGAAGCCCGTCCTCGCAGGATTGCTGGTGGCGTTGTTCATCCAGTCCGGCACCGGCGGACTGGCCGCAGCGGAGAAGGCCGGGCAGGAGATTCTCTACCCCGGCGACGCGTTTGCGAAACTCGACACCTTCGAGGGGGTGAATCTGGAGGACGCCGACAAACAATACACGGCAGGCGACATCAAGGGCGCCTATGCCGCCTACAAGGCGTATTCGTCCGAGTTTCCGAAGAGCAAGGCGATGCCGTACGTCCTGTTGCGCCTCGGCCGCTGCCTGCACAAACTCGACAAGCGCAATGCCGCCATCACGGCCTATCAAGAGGTGGTGGACTATTTCCCCGATGACGTCCGCTACGCCGGAGCCGCCCTGTATTATATCGGCGAATGCCACGGCCAGAACGGCGACGACGCGAAGAAAACCGCAGTCTGGGCGCGAATGGTCAAGGATGACGGGTATGTGAGCCAGCCGAACTCCGGCACGGCGCTGACATATTTGGGTGAGGCGATGGAGAAACTCGGGAAATTCAATGAAGCCGCCGGATACCAGTGGCGCACGGCGGTTGCCTTCCTCAAGACCAATCCGGACGCCGCCGCCGCCGCGCGCAAGGCGGTGGTCGCGCACTACGTCGGACACATTCCCGATCATGAAAAGCTCAAGGAATTCTATGTGGCGGCCAGCGGTTTCGACGGCAGGGGCCGTGACACCGGCAAGCCGGAGGAGGATGTGAACTACTGGACGACGGTTCTGGACACCGCCCTCGAGATGAAAGGGGATCCGAAAGCCCGCGAACAGGCTTGTGCCTACTGGACCGCGAAGATGGGAGACCGTTTCACCGAACATGACGAACTGCGCCGCAGCTGGAGCGACGCGCAAATGGTGCACGAAAAGGACTCCAAGGCGTGGCTGGCACGGATGGAAAAACAATACACCGCGAAACCGGCCTCCCTCGACCGCGTCTTGCAGTGGTGCAAATACTACAAGGCGGACCCGAAGCTGCGCTCGGAGTTTTTCGCCAAGCACACCAAGGACCTGCTGGCCGGCATGAAGGCGGGCGAACTGATGGATCTGATGGGCAAACTGCGCAGGCCGCTGGAAATGCACGATGAGGCCCAAGCGGTCATGCGTGCGGTGAAGATCGCGGATCTGAACGATGAGGAAATCATCCGCTTCGCCAGTCTGGCTGCGGACTATCAGCCGGAGGAGCAGATCCTGCGCTACTTCGCGCGGATGAAGGACTCGTTGTTCGCGAACAAGGCCCGCTTCGACTACTACAACGGGCGCAGCTACCGCAATCCGCCGTTCATGGAAAAGGCCTTGGCGGAGATCCCCGAGTTGATGAAATCGCCGAAATACGCGGAAGGCCTCATCTGGACCAAGGCGGTGCTTCTGCAAGGTCTGGGCCGCCACGAAGAAGCCATCCTCGCGTTCCGCGCGGCTAACAGACAACCGGATTCGACTTGGGAGATCACCAACAGCCTGGCCGCCCTCAAACAATACGACCAGGCGGTCAAGACCGTCAGCGAGCTGGAGTCGGTGGGTGGCGCCACCGCCGCGAAGGCGGGCTTCAAGGTGGCGGATATTTACCGGATGTCCGGCGACAAGGGCCGCGAGGTGACCCAGCTCCGCGCCGTGCTGCGACGCTATCCGAAAAGCCCGGAATCCAGCGAGGCGCACAACCGCCTGGAGAACTACGGCCTGGCCCTCACCGGCGGCGAGGCCGAGGCGGAGAAATAACTTTGAAATTGAAGAAAGAACGCCCGGCAACAACGGGTAACGAGGATTCTTTACTGGACTATCCGCACTCCGCCACGCACACCGACCCACAGCAAACATGAGCATGAGTATGAAGCATTTCACCGGTGCGGCGGGGCGACTCGCGATGGCCTCGATCCTCCTTCCCGCGCTTTCCGGAAGCGGAATGGCCCAGGAAGAAGCACCCGGGGCCGCCCCACGACCGCGCGTTTCATCCGGCAGCGACCCACAGGCCAGGCTCTTGTTCGACAAGGCGATGGAGCTGATGGATTACAAACAACACGACCGCGGGCTCGCGATGCTCAACACCGTGGTGCGCGACAACCAGGGCTCGATCCTCTCCCACCAGGCCCACATGGCGATGGGCAAACATTTCCTCGATCAGCGCGCCACCGGGGAAGCGCTCAGTCATTTCATGCTGCTCACCCGCGTGCTCGCGCCGGTGCCCGGTGAGAAGCAGCCGGAGGATCTGGAAAACCTCTATCACGAAGCGCTCTTCCAAGCCGGATTCGCCCAATACCAGGCGGGCCAGTATGCCGCCGGGTTCCCGCTGTTCCGCCGCCTCACCGAAGTGGCCGGCAAGACCAAATGGGCGAACCAGGCCTACTTCCACATCGGCATGAGCCACTATCAGATGGGCAACTGGAACAAGGCGATCGACTCGCTTTCCCTCGTCGGCACCGAGGTCGAGGATGCCGCAGGCGAGGAACTCGGGCGCATCGAAATCGGCCAGCGGTTCTACGCCAAGATCGCCGATGCCGACGTGCCCGTCATGCGCAAGCTCGGCCAGGAGGTGCAGGCGCAGGTGAAGGTCAGCAGCGGCGACACCGAAACGATCACCGGCGCGCCAGTCCCCGGCAAACCGGACGAAATGCTCGCTTCCGCACCCACCGCGCTCGGCACGGCGAAGCCTAACGACGGCATCCTGCAAATGGTCGGCGGCGACACGCTCGAAGTCACTTATCTCGACGACAGCACGCTCGACGGCAAAAAAGGCGTGCCGCGCACCGGTAAAGTCCGCGCGGTCAGCACCGGCACCGTCGGTTTCTATCTGGGCGACAATTCGACCCCGGCCTACATCGCCTATCCCGGCCAGCCGCAGGTGCTCGTCCTGCGCGATGCCGACCTCGACACCTCGCCTGCGGCGGAAACCCTCACGCTCACCGTGAAGTCGCTCTACAAGGAGGAAGCCTCGAAGGCGGCGGAAGGCGAGGAAATCCTCGATATCTTCGCGCTCAAAGACGATAAGAAGGATGCGTGGGCCGAACGCGACAGCGTGACCATCACTCTCACGGAAACCGGCGAGGGCACGGCCATCCGCAGCGGGCTGTTTCTCGGCAAGATCCAGTTGACGCCCTTCAGCGAGGGCGCTGCCATCGACAACACCGACCAGATTCTCCACACGGCGGAGCTCGACGAGCTGTCGGTTTCCTACGTGGACAAGGTGCATTTGTATGGCGACGAGCCACGCGAGACCGAGACGCGGATCAAGGTTTCCGGTTCGGTCAATTCCGGGGTCACGGCGGATCAATACGTGGTGTTTGAAGAACTGCTCAAAGCGCGCAAGGGATCGGTCGAGGCCGAGGCCCTGGTAGGCCTGGGCGCGATTTACAAGGACATGGGACTGGACCAGCGCGCCGGACAGCGCGCGGGCGAGGCGCTGGACAAGGTGGATCCGATCATCATGAACCGCGCGAAACTGCCCGGCGACCTCGTCGAGCAGGCGTTCAAACTCAAGTGGGAGAGCGAGTTGCTGAAAAACGACTTCGTCGCCGCCACCGCCACCTGTCTGGCGTTCAACCGGCTCTATCCGGAATCCGTGCTCGCCGACCAGGCGCTGATGACGCTGGGCCGCAGCCTCGCCGACCGTGGCGAATACAAGCAGGCGGTCGAGGTTTATAGCCGCGTTTTGCAGTTGGAAAACCCGATCTCCGCCGCCGAGGCGCAGTTCCGCATCGGCGAGGTCTTGCAACGCGAAGCCGAAGCGCTCGCGACCGCCGCCGACGAGCACAACAGCAAGTGGGGCAAGGCCGGCTTGAACAAGGCCACCGCGCTGCAGAACCGGATGAGCCCGGCCATCATCGCCTATCAGAAAACCTACCAGAAGTATCCCGAGAGTTCCTTCGCCGCCGAGGCGCTGGGACGCGTGGTTCGTCACTACGTGGATACCGAGAGTTTCGCGCAAGCGGCGGATTTGTTGGAAAGCGTGTTTGCGGATTATCCGGACGCGGCGTTTCTCGATGAAATGCTGCTGATGTGGGCCAACGTCGGATTCCGCATGGGCGACAACGTGACGGCCAAGGCCAAGCTGCAGCAGTTGATCTTTGATTATCCTTCCAGCCAATACGTCGCCGAGGCGCGCAAGAAGCTGGCCGGTCTTGAAGGGGAGAAGGAGTCCAAGGAATGAGAACACGGCACCTGCATACAAACCGGGATTTCCGGGGAATGGGCATCCGCGCGGGATCGCTTTCACTGGCGGGATTGATTTTGTTAGGAGTCGCCACGGTTTCCGCCGCCAGCTTTGACGAACAACGCGCCGCGATTGCCGCCTCGGTGGAATCACAATCCGAACAAGCCATCACCGATCTCCTGAAAGCCGGCATCGCCGGGAACCAGCCGGCTCCGGCACTGGCTCTCGCCAAAGAGTGGCTGCGCCGGAATCTACCGAAAACCCCGGCGTTGCTCTTCCAGGCCGGACGCGCCGCCGAGTTGAGCGGCGAGCTCAAGGACGCCGTGGCGCTCTATCAACAAGCTCTCAAAATCGCCGATCCGAAATCCGATGAGGCCGGCGCGGCGATCACCGCGGTGTATGCCCTGCTGATCCATCCGCTGGATAATCCGGGCGGCGCGTATTCCTTTGGCCTCAATGAAGCGAAGTCACTCGCCGTGAACCCACGCTTCCGCCAGTTTGACCGCTGGTTCCTTGACACGGCGATTGCGAACAAGGACGGGGAGGCAGTTGCCAACCGGTTGTTAGCGACGATGAAGGCGGGCGTGACCGGCGACCAACTCGTTACGCTCTATGCCGGGGATTTCCGCTGGCTGCTGAACGCGGTGGACGGATATGTCGAACAGCCGCAGACCGTGCCGTTCACGCAGGAACTTTATGAAGCGGTCAAGGAGTTGAGTGAGGCGATCAACTTTGACGAGGAACTCAAGTTGCGGCTGGACTGGGCGGTTTCAGTCAAGGCCTACAATCTGGCGCAGATCGGTGGGGGAGGAGCGCCGAAGGCGAGCCGTCGTGGCAACGCGGGCAAAAAGAACGGGCCGCAGGTGGAAGTGGATGCCGGATCACCGGTCGAGAAGCTCGCTCCGCCGATCGCCGAGGCCACGGCCCTGCTGACCAAGTATCCGCATCATGCCAGATGGGTGCAGGACGGCTGGGCCGGTGGTGGCAATGGCCAGCATTATCGCAACGACCACAAGAAATACTGGCCGCAGGATGTGGATGCCAAGATGGAGCCGATCGTGGCTGCACTTCCCAAACTGACGCCGCTTCAGCGCGATGAATTCCTCCAATCCTGGCGCAAGGGATTTTTCAGCTCCGGGCCGGCGGTGATCGAGGTCAAGACGGCGCGCGACTATCTGTTAGCCAGCCCGGAATTGATGAACAGCAGGACGGGCCCGTTCACCATCGACAAGGCGTGGAACCAATTGACCGTGGAGGAGGCCGTGAAACTCGCGCCTCAATTGGCGAAGAATTCCGATCCTCAGGTATCGCTGGTTTGCGCCATTGCGGCAGGTGGCAAGGATCTGGACAAGGTGATGGCCGCCCTGCTCGGCCCTGAAGTATGGCGTCTGAGCGCGGTCGAACTGGGCGGTGCCTATGCCGACCAGCTTTGGCATTACTGCGGTCGTCCGGGTGATGTGGCGAAACGTGAGGCCGAGATCGCGAAGTCCAAGACCTTGGCGGCAACCTTCGCCGCAGCCGATGCCAAGAAAGAGGACCCTGCCGCACAACGCCTCGCGGCATTCCAAAAACTGTGGGATGACTACCGCTCTCCGCAGCCGAGGATTCCCGCCGTGCGATCACGCTTGCTCAGCGTGCTGATGTTCACTTCCGAGGCGCTGCCAAAACTTCTCAGTGATCCGTCTTCGGAAGCGCGGCTATTGGCGCGCGACGCGATCGCCAAAGGCATGGAAGGCCCCACTGGTCCGCTGAGCCGCGACGAAAGGGCGCGTGAACTGGCTTGTGATCGTTATGATCCCTGGATCCTGCGTCTGGCGAGCGCTAACCGTGGGATGGACTGGTTGAAACAATACGGCAAAGAACTCTATACGCCGCACCCGCTTGAGGTGACGTTGCGCAACGGCGTGGCCGACCTGCTCAAGCAGAACAAAGCCGAAAGCTGGCTCACGCTCGCATGGGTCAACGCCCAGTTTCCGGAAAACAATGCCGAGTCCGTGAAACTCATGGAGGCCTTGTTCGCATCGCCCGCCTTCGCCACACTCTCATCAGAAGCCCGCTTCGGTGCGCGCTCGTGGTTCCGCGAGAAAGCGATGACGCCCGCGCAGTTTGCCCAGCTTCAAGCGGCTGATCCTAAGGTGGTGTGCAAGGATCTGCTCGCGCTGCCGAAAGAAGCCGATGCCGCCACGACCGCGGCCGCACTCAGCAAAGCCATCGATGGAAATCGCAAATCGCCGGTTTGGTTCGAAATCGAAGGCATGGAAAAACTCGCGGCTTTGAGCGACGAGGTGTTCGCCGATGCAAAGGTGCAATCGCTCTGCGTCGAGGTTGCCGATTCCCTCCGCTCGTTTTCGCCGACTCAGGAGTTTGGCGGCAAGTTTTTCGCCGAGGTTTCCAAACGGAAGGATCCCGCCACCCTGCTGCGCACGGCTTCCTATCTTTGGCGCAACGTCGCGCTCTATCACCGCACGTATCCGGCGATGCTTACACTCGCTGAATCATTGGTCGATACACAAGCCTCCGCCGCCAGCACCCTGGCGCTTGGCGGGCTTGCGAGTATCGAGAGCCACAAACAAGGCCATACATGGTTCAAACGTGAAACCGATGTGCCATTGCTGAAATCCATCCGGGGCAAAGCCGCGATGAAGCTGGGGCTCATCGTCATTCCGGTCGCCGCCACGCACCCCTCATACCCGGTCTATCAGTCGCAAGCCGGGTGGATGGCGGGCAACGAGGACAGCGCGTGGAACCAGCTCGACGCGAATTGGGAAGCCTTCATGCAAACTCACCGGGAGCTTTCCGTTCCCTACCTGATGTGGGTCCTTCAACGCACGGTCTTCGGACGCGACGAGACCCGCCAGGAATTGCTCGTCAAGTCGCTCATGGGCTGGGCGGGCGAAGCAGGGTCTCCACTCACCCTCATCGAAAAGGCCAAGATCGAAATCGCCTACGGCGACATCGCCCTGCAGCGCGGCCAACTGCGCGAGGCCCATGAAATCTTCACCCGCACCCAGAAGAACGAGGCCTACGCCGGTCTCATGGTCCGCCATGAAGCCGCCCTGCGGCGCATCCGCGCGGAACGCATCGCCAAGAATTTCGACGCCGCGCTCCAGACACTCGCGGACCTGGAACTCGAACGCGTCCCGGAAATCTGGACCGATACCCGCTTCGCCCGCGCCGAGGTCCATTTCGACATGGAGGAATTCAACGATGCCAAGGACGACATCGACTCCATCCTCGCCCGCGAACCGAACCATGCGGATTCACGTATCCTGTTAGGAAAGATCCAGCTCAAGCGGCAGAAGCTGATGGAGGCCACCGAAGTTGAACTCGGCTCCGCCACCGGCCAGACTTCGCTGGTGCCGGGGGAAAACCTCAAGGTCACCCTGAGTGACCCCACTCTCGCGGTATCCGGTGCCGGCACCGAGATCGAGGTGGTCGTCTGGGCGAACTCCGGCGACAAGGAAACCTTCTTTCTCCGCCAGTTCGGCGATGAAAAAACGAAATTCCGCGGCGAGGTGCCCACCGTGCTCGGCGCGCCCGCACCCGGTGACGGCAAGTTGCAGGTCATCGGCAATGACGAGGTGTTCTACGCCTACTCCGAGCGCTTCCGCGGGAAGATGAACCTAACCGACGAGAAGCGCGGCGGCCCGATCACCATCGCATCCGACGCGGTGCTCATGGCCTCGGCTCGCAAGCTTCTCAACGATGCCGAGCAACGCACCGCCGACATGCAGTCGCTGATGGATGAAATCGGTCATAAGGGCAAAGGGACCCATCTCGAAGGCGCGGCAAAGGCACAACTGGCCGCGCGCGCGTTGGACGGGCAGGAAAATGTCACGGCTTCCGATCCCGCCCGCCACATTTCACAGGTCGCCAAACCCGGCAACCCGGTGTATGTCCGGGTGGTCGATCCAGATCGCAGCCGCACGGCGGAGATCGATGAGCTCACCGTGAATGTCAGCGCGACCAGCGGCGATTCGATTTCCCGCGTGACCCTGCGCGAGACCGGCACGCACACCGGATGGTTCGAGGGCAGCATCCCCACCGCCGGCGCACAGGCACAGGCGCTGGCGCAAAACTCCGAGCCGGGCCGCGCTCCGAACATGGTGATCAGCCCGAGCACCGATTACCCCGCCTGGCGGCCGGTCGCGACCAAGGGCGCTCTGCCGGAATTCACGGTCGATTTCAATGACAACGTCGAGCTCGGCGCATTGACGGTCACCGCGCGCGAACAAGGCGCGGGATTGAAGAAATTCATCCTGCAGACCGCGATGAACTCCACGGACTGGACCAACGTGGCCACCTGGCCGGCGACGAAGGTCCTGCCGGAGAATCCATGGAAGCCGTCGGTCACGGTGGTCAACGAAGACGCGCGCAACCATCAAAACGGCGCGCGTTCGGTGTATGAATCGGCCGATTTGCGGCAGCACCTGGCGACCGGTTGGCTGGCCCACCAACCAGACATGGCGATCTCGAAAAATGTCTCCG
Organism: Akkermansia sp.; assembly: GCA_020047775.1. Lineage (GTDB taxonomy): Bacteria > Verrucomicrobiota > Verrucomicrobiia > Verrucomicrobiales > Akkermansiaceae > Luteolibacter. The sequence continues at coordinate 9,396 of JAIFNK010000121.1, forward strand.
GCATCTCCACCGCCTTCCCCGCCAGCATTGTCACCGATGTCGCATGGAAACGCGGCGGCACCCACCCCAACCCCGCCGTCGTCGTTCGCTTCCAAGCCTACTTCCACGAAACACAAAATGTCACCCGCCGCTTCGCCCTCGAACTCGGAAACATCCCCGATCTCAAAATCCCCGCCGACAACAAGCAGAAAGCCCAACCCGCCGAGTTCCTTATCGCCGTCAACGGCAAGGTCATCACCACCAAAGACCAACGCCAGCTCCAAGGCGAAATCGACCTCAAACCCGGCATCCACAAAATCGAAATCCGGGCCACCGGTTGGCTCTCCAACATCGGCTTTGGCCGCGTGCCGAAACTCCGGGCCAATCTCATCGATCCGGAAAATCTAGCCGACTGCCCCGACTCGTTCTTCGACCCCGCCAGTTTCCCGCCCGCGCTCATGGATCCGCGCAATGCCCCGGCCGTGGTGTCGGCGAACGGCGATGGCACGGAGTTCCAGGTGAAGTTCGCCAAGGGCTCGCGTGCGCGGATGCTGCGTCTTGTCCTGATCGATCAGGAAGGCCCGGTGCCCGCGCTGAACAAGCTGGCACTCACCAAGCCCGACGGCAAACAAGTGCTGCCGGTGGCGAGCGATTTCGCAGAGTTGAACAAGAACGACTCGCTGGAAATCCTCACCGGCGACAAAATCTTCGTGCGCTATGTGGACGACCGCTTCGTGACCAAGGCCAAGGAGCGGAACGAGCGCTTTCTCCATGTCTCCTTCACCGATGCGCTCGCCGAGTTCGCCGACATCGAACCGCGGTTCAACGCCGGAAAGGGCGAGGACGAGCGGTATTACGAGAAACTACTGCGTTTCCCGTATGACAAGCCGCTCAGCCTCGCCATCCACGATGCCGACATGGATTCCACCGTCCAGCCGGACAAGGTGAAGGTCGCGATCGAGACTTCTGGTGGTAAGAAGGAATTCGAAGCGATGGAAACCGGCGACTCCACC
>JAIFNK010000274.1:0-10311 GCA_020047775.1 Akkermansia sp.
CATGCCAAGCGCGGCGGATCCCATCATGCGCATTTTGCGGGCGCGGAGTGACGCCTTGTGGAAGCGCTCGACGCCGGTGCGCAGCGCGTCCTCGTCCTTGCCGCAGCCGACGTAGAGGATGGACTCGGCGAGCGTTTCCCGCTTGCTGGTGGAAATGGGCTTGCCGTTGAGATAGGCGGGGCTGCCTTTTTCGACGGTCCAGGTTTCCCCGACCATCGGATCATGGATGACGCCCACGGTGATTTCCCCGGCGACGCGCAGGGCGATCGACACGCAGAAGTGGGGGATGCCGTAGTAATAATTCACGGTGCCGTCGATGGGATCGACGATCCATTGGCGGTCGGACGCTTGGTTGCCGGCAATGCCTTCCTCGCCGTAGAGCGCGTCGCCATCGCGGGCATCGAGCAGGATTTTCGTGATGAGATCCTGGGATTCCTTGTCGAGCGCGAGCTTGATGTCGTGGTGGCAGGCCTCATCGACGACGGCGTCGGTGCCGAAGTGTTTGCGGAGGAGTTTGCCCGCTTCAAGGGCGGCGTGGGTGGCGAGTTCGAGGTCGGTCATGGGAAGAGGTTGTGTGGACCAGATATTCGCTATCAACCATCAACTCTCAACCATCAACTTCTTCAAAGCGACGATGGCATCGACAAGCTGGAGTGAGAGCTCGTGTTTGGAGGCGGCGGGAAGCGACTCGGTGCGGTCGGGATAGACGAGCAGGACTTGATTGTGGTCCGAGTCGAAGCCGATGCCGGGTTGGGAAACGTCATTGGCGATGACGAGGTCGCAGTGTTTGCGGACGAGTTTGTCGCGGGCGTTGGCTTCGAGGTTTTCGGTCTCCGCCGCGAAGCCGACGAGGGTGCCTCGGAACCCGAACGACTGGCGGGCGGATCCGAGGATGTCAGCGGTGCGGACCAGTTCGAGTGTCAGCGTGTCGCCGGATTTTTTGATTTTCTGCGGCTGAACGGAGGCCGGCGTGTAGTCGGCGACGGCGGCCGCAAAAACGGCGATGTCCATGCGCCCGATGTGTTTGGAAACGACGTCGTGCATTTCGGCGGCGGTTTCCACCGGGATAAAATCGACGTTTTCCGGGACATCGAGATTCGTCGGGCCGGAGACGAGCAGCACCGAGTGACCTTCATGGACGAAGGCCCCGGCGAGGGTGTAGCCCATTTTCCCGGACGAGCGGTTCGTCAGAAAACGCACCGGATCGATCGGCTCGCGGGTGGGCCCGGCGGTGACGAGGACTTTCACGCCGGGAGTCTGTGCGGCGGGCGGGATGTGGCAAGCGGGAAGAGGCGGAACACACGGAAGGAAAGAGTTTTGAGAACGGGACATTCCACTCTCAAAAGGTGAGCGGTCGATAGCCTGCATCAGATTTATTTTCCGTGTGTTCCGAGTCTTCCGTGGTTCTCAGTTCTGCATTTAGGATGATAGACACAAGTTTTACAACCGCCTCATTTTTAGATCCTTATTCGCGTTCACTCGCGGTTTCCAGGATCATGGCGCCGGGACCGCATGCGGCGTTTTTGGTCGGGCCATCAGCCCTCGTCATTGTGTCGTTGCGACCAGCCTATCGGGATTCCTTCGACTGCGCCTGGAGTTTGAGAATGGTGTCCTTCAACTGCTCGGCCTCATCCAGTTCGTCGGTCCGGAGGCTCATGCCGCCGTCCGTTCCAAGTTGACGCTGGACGACTTCCCCGGCGTCGGCGAGGGCCTTGTCCCATTCCTTGAGTGCCACGTAGAGACGGGCTCGGGCAACGAGGTGGGAAAGGCTGACCTGGGGCTTTTTGAGTGGCCGTCCGCGGTTGTCAACCGCTTGAGGATCGAAGGGTGGAGCGAGTGAAAAGATTCGCGCCTTGGCGGCCTCGATATCGCCCCGTTCAAGAGCGGCGGAAACGAATTCCCGGTCGTTATGCTCGATGACATGGGCAAGGACGGTGCCTTCCCTACCGCTTTGCGTGGCCAAGCCTGACACCACCACGGCGATGCGGCCGTCCTTTCCGATCAGGACGCTGTTGATTTGATTGTCCTCGGACAGGATTCCAAGCCGTTGAATCAACGGATTGTCGATGCCGCCGGGAACGGTCAACACCGGGCACGGGGCTTCCTTGGCCCCAAACCCCGCACGGATGGTCGCGGCATCTCCGTCGAGCATGGCGAGGTAAACCTTCACATCACCTGCCGGCCGGGACGCGGCGAAATCAGCGACCGGTTTCGCCAGGCGCTCGGGCGAAGACGGAAGACCATCATCGCGCTTTTTGTTCCAGGGACCGGCTTTGGAGAAGATGATCGCGGTCCATTGGCTATCGAGATCCTCCGGAATGCGGAACGCTCCGCCGTCGAGTGTCTTCAATTCGGTCCGCAACATGCGTCGGGCGTCCTCGGGCTCACCCTTTGTGAGGAAGAAATCCTGCCTGCGGCCATAGGACCAACCGGCCGTGAAGGGAGCCTGGAACAGCCAATAGTCGTGATAGCGGTCCAATAGGAACGAGGTGAAGGTCCACATCATCGGCGTTTCGGTGTGGTTCTTGAGAATGATCTTTCGATAGTCCTCGAAGCGCTTGCGATCGGCCACATCGAGTGCGAGCAGGGCCGCCACGGAAAACACGGGACCGGCCGCCTTTTCACCGCCGCAGTCGGCAACCAGTTGATCGAGAAGATGGTGAGGATTCGCCGCGGGATCACGCAGGGCTCCACTGGCGACGCAGAATCGGGCGACGACATCGCAACCCGGGGGGCAACCTGCCGCGAGAGCGGCCTTGCTCTCGGCGATGGCTGCTTCCAGTTGTCCCAAATCAGCGTCCGTTTTCCAGAGACCCAGCAGTGCGACGATCAGGCGGTTGTGAACGATCCAGAGGTCAGGAGCGGCCGGATGATCGATGATGGTCTTGCGGCAGAGTTCAACAGCCTTCGCGTAGCTGGCGCGAGCCTCAGTGTGGGTTAGACGGTAGCGCTGAGGCGGGGCGACAAAACACTTCTGGATCGTGCTCAGGGTTTCCTCTGGCACGGAGGCGGTGGTCCGCGTCAAAGGCTGGGTGGCTTCACCCTTCGCAAAAGCCTTCAACTCGGGCGGCCGGGTGGGATCAATGCCGCCTACGGGATCGAGCACCAGGAAATCGCCTGCCATCAGCGAGGATAGTTGTGCGACGTAACGTGGGTCCGTCCAGTACCGCGCCAGAGTCGATTGGAGCATGCGGCCGTAGTCGGGCTCACCCTCCGAGTTCGCTTTCTGCTTGGTCGTTCCAGACATGACCAGCGCGGTGCAACCCGTCGGGCTCACTGTTAGGATTCGCGGATCAATCCTCACGTAGGCGTCGTAAACCGGATTCTTCTTCCCGCCGGGCAGGCGGAGCACCTGCCAGTCGGCGCCATGTCCGCGCACGATCGACTCGCCGGCATCGGGCAGCTCGTCGAGGTTGAAGCTGATGATTTCAAGGCGTCCGGCCAGCTCGTCTTTCTTCTCCAACGCGGCGGCGGCGAGCCCCTTGAGAAGCTCCTGGCCGCCGTTTTCCTTGGACCAGAAAACAAACATCGTCGAACGACCGAGTCCGTCCATCGGGAATCGGAGCATCTTCCCGTCCGACCTCTCGAAGGTTCCTGTAAACGGTGCCCCGACGACCTGGCCACCGAGCTTGTCGCGCTGGAAGGCGATCATCTCGAGGTCACCGGCGAAGCGTTTCTCGATCATTTCCTGCAGGTCGGTGACGAGCCGGTTGTCGCCGAGTTCGAGAGCCATCACCATGGCCATGCGCAGGACTTTCGCCGCGACCGGCGTGTTGGCGTAGCGGTCAACCAGCGGGCGCAGGGCTTTGGCGCGCGCCTCGGCATTGCCACCTTGCTTGGCAAGATCCGCTTGCGAAACAAGCAGGTCGGCCTCGATGCGGAGTTCGGCGAATTCGTCGGGTGCCTTGGCGAGCTCACGACAGGTTTCGAGGAGAGCCTTTCGATTTTCCCCATCATCATCGAGGGCGATGAGCTGCTGCCGGGCGCGGAAGATAAATTCAAGGATCAGGAAGCGACTCGGGGAGTTCGCGTGCGACGCGAGGGATTCCTCCGCATCGCGAATCACCCGCTTCACGGCAAGCCGGTGGCGGGCGGCGGATGAACCGTCCTTGGCAGACGCCAGCGCCTTTTCGAATTCCGCGATGACTTCCTTGGGTGCGGCGGGTGCGGCCTCCTGCGCGGTTGACTCGGGCATGGACAGTCCGAAGGCGGCGAAGGCAAGCAAGCCCGGCAAAAGCGCGCGGGGGATGATGAAATTTTTCCTCATAAGTATTTCGAATCTGGAAAACCGCCAATGAACGGAACCCTCACTTCAGCGGCTTGAGCTGCCAGTTCTTGATACTCACACCACGATTGGGAGTGCGGGCGGTCACGCTGATGATGTTGCGCCCCTGGGTTAGTTTGAGTTTCAGCGGCTTGGAGGATTCCCAAAAGCCCTTGGTGTAGGGCATGGCGAATGGCACCGGTTCGTCGCGGTTGACGCGGACGAGAACCTCGATATTCGGGGAGACCGTCGCGGCCATGGACGTGAGTTCGTATTCACCGTCGGCCGGGACATCGATATTGTATTTGAACAGCTCCGGTCGCTGGCCGAGGCGACTGTAGTGAAGTTGATAGCCCGTGTCCCAGCTCTTGAGGAACAGGATGCGGTCCGAGCTCTTGCGCGGCGAGTAGCAGGCGACTGCCGGCAGGGTGATGGTGCCATCGCCCGCCACCTTGATCTCCTTGTCAGCGTCGGGGATTTCGATGTCTTCTCCCTGCTCGTCGCCGAGAAGTTCGTCGGATTCGCCGAGCTTCATGCCACCGGCGAGTTCGAGCGCCTTGACCTCTGCTTTCTTGACAATGATCTGCTTGTTCAGGAACGCCAAGCCATCCCAGAACCCGCCACCTTTACCGAGCTTGCCAGGGCCAATACTCACTTTCTCTTCGCCTAATGCATCGCCAAGCCATTGGGCGCGACGAACCTGCTGATACTCGGGCTCGAACTCGCGCGCTTGGGAATCCAGCAAAAAATCGAGCCCACTTTGCGGGCCGCACCACGCCGCCGACCACCATGCTCCGAGGCAGATCACCCAGCCGTTGGGTGACCAGTGGCTCATCGCCCCATGTCCGGTCTGCGTCGAGGCGCGGGAGGGAATGCCAAAGGCTCGTGAGGTGAGACGACCGAGGAAGGCGCGCCGACCGCAGATGCCACCGAGGGCGATCTCCATTTGAGCCCGGGTACCCAGCGACGGGTCGTTCGTGGTGCTGCAATAAGGCACATCGCTCTTGATGAAACGCACATAGCGCCAATGGGTATCCTTCGTGGTGATGTGGTCCGGCCGATAGTTGCGCATCATTTGTCGGGTCCAGGCAAGATCTTCATTGCTGTATTCGGAATCCGTGATGAAGCGGCATTCCCAAGTGTTCATGTCCTTGAAGGCTGGGTCCAGTTCACTGTCGAGAAAGGCTTTTTCGTAATGAAGGTAGCGCGGCACCTGTGCAACGCCGGTTTCAGTCCTGTAAACGATGCCATACACCCCTCCCTTCTTCTTGTCCTGCAGCGGGAGCTTGGGAGCATCTGCGCCTGCCTCGGCATCGGCATCGAGCATCACCGCCTTCGTTTCGGCCTGCAGCCACGGCATGTGAATGCTGGTTCCGAGAGCGAGGCGCTGGAAGATACTGCCTACTTCGCGGGCGCGCTCACTGGCTTTGAGAATGGCGGCATAAACCTGCATCGCCTCGCCGTACTCACCACCATTGGCACCACCCGCTTCGAGGATCTGGCGCATCAGCGGTTCATCAGCGAAAAGCTTTTCTAACAGATTCTCCTCATCAGAGCCCTGCTGGGCGAACTCCGCCAGCCCACGCGGCGTGCCGTGGTTAAGAATGGCGATCCGCATCAGCTTCGGATCGAGAGCATTGGATGAGAGCACGGGCGCAAGATCTGCCAGAAGGACTCCGGCCGCATCGATCGCCTCGCTTTGTGTCTGTTCCCGCAGTTCGTCCTGGGCCTTTCTTTCGGCAGGAGGAGTTTCGTCGTTGGCATTGGCGATCCCGTTCCACTTGGCACGGACCTCGAGGAAACGTGTCTTCTTCGCCGCGTCGACCGGAGGCAGGGCGGCAACCACCTCGGCACGCAGCGTCTCCAGTTCCTTGGTGTATTTGCCGAGCAGTTCCTTGCCACGGGCGGTGAGCGGGAGTTCTTCCTTCTCCTTCGCCGCCGAAGCAGGCGAGCAGAGAGCGAGCAGTCCGGCCAGCAGGGCGGTAGATGTGGAGAGATAGGTTCGGATTTTCATCATGGCGCGGATATGCACCCCGTAACGCATCTGGGGAGCACTATCTTTCTCGGGGAGGGCCATATTTCATTAGGTCGCGACAGGAACATCGCCACTCCTTTACCGCCACGTCGTGAGGACGCGATCTTTTACACCCACGCGGACCAAGCCCAGCAGGGCGTGGACGGGTTGGGTATTGCCGCCCAGATGCCAACACGCCTCAGCGAGCACAATCTCGGTGGTGTGAAGCGGTCCGCGGACGGCGGAAAGGGTTTTAACCGCCCATGTGTGCCATTGGTCGGACGCATTGAGCCAGCCGATCAAAGGTCCGGCATCAACGAGATTCGCGACTTCCATAACCTTCGCGAGTGGAAAGATCCGCCGGCCCGGAAAACATCCCGACATAGGGCGACGCCAGCTTGGCGAAATCGACGGCCCCGGCTTCCATCTCACGAGCCAACGCCCGGCGCACGACCGCCGACACGGGTTCCTTGCCCGCCTTCGCTTTGTTTCGCAGCTGGGTCTCAAGATCTTCAGGGATTTTTACAGTCAGCGTCTTCATGGTATGACGGAGGGTGTTACCATGTTTCCGAAAAGCAATTTGAAATAATGCGACTCAGGTGGCTCTTGAGGGTGATATCTCCCAGCGGGCGAAGGGTGCCCAGTCCCTACTGCTGGTAGATCGGGATGTAGCGGTGAGGCGTGCCGAGGATGATGATGGACATGGGGGTTTTGTGCGGGTAGACCTCGGGCTTTTCCGCGGTGCCTTCGTTCCAGGAGCCGTCGGGATTCTGGAGGGTGATCAGTGCATCCCTGATCTGGGGATACCATTTGGCATAATGTTCATCCCCTGCCTGCACCATGGCCTGCATGGCGTAGTAGTGGGCGTAGTGATACTCGCCGATTTCCTTGCGGTTGAAAACCTTCGGGCTGTTTTCCAGGTAACGGATGGCGGCCTGCACCCACTCGGTTTCGCGCATCCCGCAAAGCTGTGCCGCATAGGCGCCACCGCCGGTGCAGGCGAGAGTGCCGCCGCTGTTCCCCTGATAGCCGAAGCCGCCGCTCTTTTCGTTCCAGACCTGGTCGCGAAGGTAACCGACCACACGGTCGATCGTTTCCGTGGGCACGAGGATGCCTGCCTGGCGCGCCGAGGCGAGGGAAACGAAGACCATGGCGGTGACCGAAGTGTCCTGGCCGCAGTCGGGACGGGCGTGATAGCGCCAGCCGCCGAGCGGACTCTGGGCGCGCAGGCTTACCTGAACAGCGCGCTCCAGCGCGGTCTGGATCTTCTTGTTGTCCTCGATATTGTTAGTCATCCCCCACATCTCCGACATGGCGAGAGTGAAGAGCCCGTGCTCATACATTCCCCCCACCACGCCCGTGGGGGATTCCCCGGCTCTTTTGAGCAGGAGGTCCTTGGCCCGGTCGAGCGTCGCGCCGTACCGGCCGAAGCCGGGGAAGTGCCCCTTCACCATGAAGGCCATGAGGCCGAGCGAAGTACCGGCGATCTCGAAGTTCCCATCCTTGGAACTCCACGAGCCGTCAGGCTTCTGGGTGGCGATCAGGTATTGCAAACCTCGCTCGATGGCGAGGTCGGCGGCTTCGGTGAGTTCGGGCGCGGCTTCACCCGGAGTGGCGATAACCGCAGCATCGGCGGCGGGCTCATTTTGAGCGACGAGCGGCATGATGCCCGAAAAGCAGATGAGCGCGCCGAGGGCGATGCCCGCATGACGTCTGATAGAAGATGGAGTGATCATTTTGCGACTCTTTCGTAGTAATCCTTCAGCGTGGCGCGGTATTCAAGCGGAAGCTCGCGGGCGAAGTTCTGATTGAGGGAGGCACGATTGCGGGTGCCTAGGATTTCCCACTCCGACTTCTTGTCCTTCGGGGCCTCACCACTCACGAAATCGGAGACAAACCCGACGGTGTCGGATTCGGAGAGGTCGGTGGTTTCGGACTCGTTTAGGACCGGATCCGAGCTGGAGGCTGGTGGAATGGCGGTGTTGAGAATCAGTGCCTGCTCGATGATGAAATGGCGCAGGGTCTGGTCGGCGGCCTGCTGGGCACTGCCGGCATCCGCCTTGCGGGAAGCGCTGAGAACACCGGCAATGGGCATCAGCTGGCCATGGGCGGTGGTTAGCATCGGGTGAATGCTTGGACCTTCAGGTTCAGCTGTCGTGAACTTGGCGGCAGCCTCGGCGAGCTTCGCCTGCGCCGGGGCAAGGGTGGGGAGATCCTTGTCGGCGGTGCCCTGTGTTTGGCGGAGGAGTTGGTGGTGCTTGCTGGCAATGTCGAGGACGCCAATCAGGCGATGCAGTTCCGGCGGGTCCGCCTTGGTCACCGAGATTCCGGGCAGGCCGTTGAGCATTTGGATGATCACCAGCAACTGCGCCGAGTTCGCGCTCAGGGCGGTCTCGGCGGCTTTCATCGCATCCGCGGCGGGCTGGCCGGACTGCAGGAGTTCGGCGGCTTTTTTCATGTGGCCGACGGGGGCCCCGAAATCCACCACGAGTTCGAGCTCGCCGAGTTTCTCCTTCATCTTCTCGTCGAGATTCCGGAGATCGATGGTCCCCGCGACCTGGGTAAGGGTGTGGCCGTATTTCCCGGTCTCGGAGGCGAGCGCTTGCTGTTGGGCAAGCGTGTCCTTGGCATCGGTATTCTCGCGCAGCTGGCGCTGGCGGAAGGCGAGCACGGCGGCATCGGACTGGGCTTCGTGGAGAAACTCGACGATTTCGGCGACGTATCCGGTCTGAACCGCAATCTCCGCGACGAGTCCCTGCACCTTGGCCAGCGACCCGACGGCGATCTCTTGAATTTTGGCGGCGTCCTGGGCATCGCCGTCCTCCATGGCAGGGAGCGCGTCCTCGACGTCGGAACCGGCGAACACCAGCGGCGTGCCGACATCGAGGCGCTCAGCGACCAGATCCAGACTCGGCGCGATGTCGGTGAGGCAATTGAGTAGGTTTTTCTGGGAGGGGAGCAAAGCCTTGAGAGCCTTCTCGTCGGCAACCTTGGTTGCGGCGATGAGGTCGCTCTGGCCACCCACGATGTCGGCCATGCCCTCGCTGGCCTTGCCGACCGCCTGCTCGAAGGCGATGAGTTGCTGGAGCAGATTGAGCTGGAGCAGTTGTCCATCGGCGAGAGCGCGGGCTTCGGTGAGGGCGGCGGCGGCTGCCTCCTGAGGCTCAAGGGCGTCTTCGGCCCGCTTTTCCTGTAGGGCGGTGGTGGCGAGTTTCATGGCCTTCGCGACGGCCTCCACACGACCGAGCAGCGGGAGCGCTTCTTTCGCCGGGCCGGATGCACCTGCGGACAACTCCTTGCGGAACTCTTCGATCTCCGTCGCGAGCGATTGTTGATCCCCGGTCAGCGCTTCGGGATTCTTCTTCTTGAGGGCGGCTTCCTCGGTCTGCTCAAGCAGCCCGATCTGGCGGGTTTCGAGTTGCTCCAGCACGCTGGCGCGCTTGGTGGCATCGGAGACCAGCGCGGAAACTCCGAGAGCTTTCTGGGCGAGCTCAGAAGACCAGCGGGCGATGACCGCGTCGAGCTCGCGCAGGGATTTGACTGCCTCGCGTTGACGGGCCACCGCATCGTCCTTGGTGCCGGCTTCGAGCCGTGCAAGGGCCTCGGTCATCAGCGCCTCCGTGCGGAGTCGCAGATCGTCGGTGGGCGGAGCAGGCGGCATCGCCAGATCGAACAGGCGGGTCCGCGGGGCGGGAATGGCCGGGAGGACAGCAAGGACGAGGGCATCGCGCAAACTGGTCTGGCGCTTCCTCAACTCCGGCGCGCGCGCGCTCAGGTCCGCGATTCCCTCGCAGGTGGCAAGGAGCTCCTGTTGCCCGGAAATCAATGAAGTGAGCTGTTCGCGCAGACCGCGGATCAGGGCGAACTCGGAGCCGCTTCGCATCGTGAACTCGGCCTCGAGCAGCGGACGGATGAGTGCGTATTGGGCGGCAGCGGCCGCTGCGGTGTTGCCCTCCCGAGCGAGCGCGGCGGCCTTGCGGATGGAGTCGGTGATTTTACGGGTGCGAAGGTCGTGAATACGGCGGCTGAGGCC
>JAIFNK010000274.1:10394-19855 GCA_020047775.1 Akkermansia sp.
CTGAGGCCGAGCACGGCGAGCGGCTTTTGGTCGTAGCGCATGCCTTGGGTCAACTGGTCGAGCAGCGCATCGGTCCACGCCGCGACCTCCTCGTGACCCTTTGCCAAGGCCTCCGCCTGATCCGGGGTGGCGTTCATGAGGCGCAGGCGGAGCACGGCGAGCTCGCGGGAAAGCATGTGGGTCTCGCGGGCAAAAACCTCGCGGGACGCGTCGATCCCACGCTGCAAGACCAATGCCGCCAGCTTGCGGGCGGCTTCGTTCACCGCGGCGATGGCCGCTTGCGGGTCGCGGGTCTTCGCGCCGACTTGAGCACGCAGAAGATTGGCGGCCCGGGCGACATCTTCGCTGGCAATGGCACGCAGGGCATCGCGCAAAGTGGCGAGTGAACCGCTTTCCACGGCATCGCTGACCCGGTTGGCGGCGAGGTCGGCGAGCAGGGCCTCCACCTCCGTGGCCGTCGTGCCAAGCTGCTCGCGCACCATTTCCTGGCGAATGGCCTCGAGCTGGCAGGTCGGCAGGAAACTGTCGGCGGCGGGATCCAGGGCGAGCACCAGCTCGTGCGCGGCGCGTTCCTGCCGATAGAGCGTGCGCACGCGGGTCAGCAGGCGCTCCATCTGCTTGGTGATCGCGGCAAGGTATTCCTCGCGCGAAAGGAAGGTGATGCGGCGTGAATCGGTGCGGGCGCGATGCGCTCCACCCTCGCCGGGATACTTGTCTGCCACCTCGACGACGAAGGAAACCGAGTCGCCGATCTCCAGGTCGGGAAGTTCCTTGCGGTAGTCCCAGTCGAGCTTTTGGGCACCCTCGCCGCTGCGCACCGGTGTCGGGAGGGTGATGGTTTTTTCCGGGCGACGATTCACCCGGTAAGTGACCGTGGTGGTGCCGATCCCGTGGTCGTCCTGCGCACGCACCGCGAGGTCGAGCGGGCGGCCGAGCAGTGCGTTGAGGTTCGACTCGGGCGAGGTCAACTCGACGCGCGGGACCTGGTCGGAAGACACCTGGAGGAAGTAGCGCGGGCTGGTGAATTTGAAACCATGGTGACCCTCGGTCCACGAGAAGCTGTAGCCGCGCGAAGCCGAGGCGACCTCGGAAAGAGTGAGCGTGCGACCGTCGGCACCGACTTCGAGCGGCAGGTCGTCGGCACCGTCACGATGCAGCGCCGCCTCGCGGATCGGGGTGTCGAGCGTGAGCTGCCAGCGAACCCTGGTTTCCTCCGGGGCTGTTAGGGTGAGAGCTCCGACCGTTTCGGTGGGGCGCTCGATGTAGGCGGGAAACTCCAGAGCCACCTTCACCTCGGCGAGGCGGGGTGCCGGGATCACGCGCACTTGGCGCCATTCGCTGCGGGCGTCGCCAGCCTTGACGCGGTAGGTGAAATCACGGGAAGCCGAGGCGATCTCATAGGTGGAAAGACCGTTGGCGACCTCGAGTTCGATTTCCCGCGGGCGGCCCTTGCCGGTCTGCAGGTCGAGCGTGGCGGTCTTCGGCACCACACCGGAGAGGCGGGTCTCGAGCTTGGCTGCGGTGCCTTCCTTGACTACAAGTTCCCCCTGACCCAGCTCGATCCTGGTCTTGGTCGGATAGGCGATGGCGAGCCACGGAGTAAAGAGACGGCCAAGCCCGGCCGCCAGGAACGGCCCGTTGAGGATGGCAAGGACGAGCAACAACGCAGCCAGGCCGGCGACGATTTGAACCGGCCGTGTGAGGTCGCGCAGGGTCACGACTTCCTGCGGCGGAATCTTCCCTGCCGCGATTTCCGCCTTCTGCTGCGTGAACTCCCACATGGCCGCCGAGGTGCCGGGGGTCGCTCCGCTTCGCTGGAACTGCACCGCCGTGACCAGCAGGCTTTCCATGCCGCCTCGCGAGTGTTCGATTTCCTGGGCCGTGCGGGTGGCGTCGAAGCCCCGCAGGCGCGACCACCCGTGACGCCATGCCTGGCGCGCGGCCGCCGCGAGCAACGCAAGCGCCGCGATCGCCCGCACCCAGCCGGGCAGGTAGGTGAAGCGGTCGATGATGATCGCGACGAAAAAGAGAGGAACGAACCAGCGCGCGAAGGCAAGCAGGCCGCCGATGAGGTGCTTCCGCTGCCCGCGTTGCCAAACCGCGCGCAAGCACTGGTTCAAGGATCTGTGTGGGTTCTCACTCATCAGGTCAAATCATGTTTTCTTCGTAAAATCCACTCCATCCCCAGCAGGCCGACCAGCACTGCGGCGACCAGTCCACTGTCCCAGAGCGCACGCTCCGAGCGCACCGTGGTGGTGACCGGTTCCGTGTTCACAAGGGTGCCAAGCTGCGGCAGATCCTGCACACTCAAACATTTGCCACCGGTCAGCTGGGCAATGCGCTGGAGCCCGTCGAGCCGCATGTGGGTGTCTGCCAGTTCTTCATTCACCACCGCCACCTGGAACTCGGTGGTGTTAGACACCTCCTGGTCGTCCTCGTTGGCTTCAAGACGGTAGCGCCCCGATGCCGGCGCGGTGAAGTAGCCCTCGTAAAGACCCGGGGAAGTCCGGTCGGCCTGGAGACTCACGCGTTCCTTGAGAGCGTTTTCGCCGACGCCATTCACCGTGATTTCGAACGAATTCTGCACCACCGGCTCATAGTCTTCATCGAGCACGTGGGCGAAGAGTCGCGCCTGCTCGCCGTCGCGATAGGTCGAGCGGTCGGTCTCGAGACGGATGCGCTTGTGCTCGCCCATCAGGCGCGAAAGCGTGAGGAACTGGATGCACTGCGACCAGACGCGCCAGTGGTATTTGTCACCGGTCTTGAAGCGCAGGCGCCAGAGCCGGTCGGTCGCCAGCGAGAGACATTTCCCGGTGCCATAACGGTGCCAGGCGACCAAGGGGTAACGCTGGGATCCGCCGGTGGCATCGGAAAGCGTGGCCAGGACGGTGGCACCGGGCTTGGCACCTGACAATGGCGGGAGGTGGTCGAGCGGCGCGACGCGGCTCCAGACCCGGTCGTTCTCCTCATTCTCGTTCTCGAGCATCATCACCATGCTGCTGCGTCCCTCGGAGGTGAGCACCGGATAGACCGCCTCGGGAGTGAGTTCCCACTTGCTGTCGGGATCAAACTTCACCGGCAGCATCGATTCGACCGGTGTGCCGACAAACGAGGCGGGCGTATGCATCGGACCACAGAGCACCAGAAGCGAGCCCCCGCGGTCGCGGATCAGTTCTTCCAGCAGGCCGAGCTCCTCGGGCGTGAAAAACGCGGCATCGACATCGCCGAGGATGACGAGGTCATACTTGAACGCCTCCTCACGCTTGGACGGGAAGCGCTCGATATTTTCAGGCGAGTTGCGTGCAAACTCGGGACCGGCCGACGAGGCGATGAAGGTGGTTTTGAGCCGCGGATCACGCTTGAGGATGGCGCTCAGATAGCGGAACTCCCAGCGGTTGTTGCCCTCGATGTAGAGCACGTTCACCTTCTCATTGACCACCCGGAGGCTCTGCTCGACGCGGTTGTTAGCCACGGAGATCTCGTCTTGGAACGGCTCGATGGCCACCACGATCCGGGCCGAGCCCTTCTCATACAGATCCATGTTGAAATCGATGTCCTCGAACTGCAGGCCGCCATCGAGGCGGACCCTCCGCTGGGAAACCTGGCGGTCGTTGAGCGTGACGGTGAGTTGGGCGGAGCGCTTCTCATAGCCCTTCGACAGCAACTGCACCTTCACCGGCACCCGGTCGCCGGAGAAGGCGACTTCCTGCATCACGATGTTGCGGATCGAAACGTCGTCCGGTTGTTGGAGGCCGATGGGCACGGGGAAGACCGGGATGCCGCGTGCGCCCAGGTCACGAAGGACGGACTCGGCCCGCTGCGAAGAGGCGTTGTCAATACCGTCGGTTAGAAGGACGATGCCGGCCGGCGGGTTGACACCCGACCTGGCCACGGCTTCCAGCGAGGCCGCAATGGATGTGGCCGGCTCGGTCGCGGTCAGGCTGGCAAGATCGTCGGCGTTGACCGTGCTGGCATCGCTGACCACTTGCGTCGAGCCACCAAAGCTGTGGTAGCTGATGTCGAGGGATTCACCGAGACTCTTGAAGACCGGATTTCCCGTTTTGGTGAGAATGCCACGGGCGAGGTCGAGGCGCGAGGCGGACAGAATCGCCTGGCGCTGACCGGCATCAAGTTGCATCGCCACACGCTCGGGCTCCGGATCTTTTCCGACTAACATCCCAAGCGCGGCGGCGGCCTCGGCGACGTCCTTTGCATCCTTGCGCGGATCTTTCATCGACATGCTCTCGGAGACGTCGATCAGGACCGGCAGGGCGCGGGCCTGGGCGTGGGATTCGTTCACCACGGCTGTCGGCTCGAACAGCGAGGCGACCACCAGTGAGAGCGCGACGAGGCGCGCCACGCCTAGCAGGACGCGCAGCCACAGCGGCAGCCCCCAAGCGCGACGGTAGAGGAAGGCGCTGAGCAGCACCACTGCGGCGAAGACCGCGACCATGAGCGGCGTCGATAGCGGACGCGCCCAGAAGAAGTCTTCGATACCAAGGGTCATGAGCATGGCTTCAGGCGTTCTGGGGCTCGGAGTTGGAGGAGTTCTCCTGCTTTGACTGACCGCGCTTCAGCAGGCGGTCGGCTAACAGGCTTTCGAGGACGAGGAAGGCGAGGGCCGCTATCATGAAAAAGCGCCAGGCGGAGCGACCGGTGCGCGTCAAGTCGATCGCCGCCGCAAGCTCGTTGTCATTGGTGGCCACGATCAGGCCGAGTCCCTCAAGGTCCGCGCGGAACTCGGACTCGGGCAGGCAGGCGACATCCGATTCGCGGGAATCGACATTCACCGCGATCGGCAGGCCGGGTGCCTGCACGCTGACACGTGCCTGATAGTAACCCGCCTCGGGCGCCGTCTCCAACAGCGCCACATACTGACCGCGGTGCCCGGTTACCGGCACCGTGATCGATTCTCCGGAAGGCGTGTCGAAAACCGCGTCGCTGGCGTCCGGTTGCTCGACGTAAGTGAGCGTGAGCGAGTCGCCCACCGTGCGCGGGCGTTCGAATTCGCGACCCACGAGATAGGTCACGATCTGCTGCATGACCAGCGGGAAGACCGGCGTGAGACCCATGTTGTTCCACGCCGTCTCGGCGGTGGTCGTGAACATGAAGACATGGCCGCGGCCGAACGACTGCTCGAGCAGGATCGGAGCGCCGCTGCCGGCGAGTTGCAGGACCGGGAAACTCGCCGCACTCGGCTCGACCCCGATCTGACGGAGAAACCGCGTCTCATTGAAAAGATCCTCGGGCAGGGAACGCAGTGGTAGGCAGACGTTGTGGTCGGGCATCTCCGGATCGAGAGGCTTGCCCGCGCCGAGGGCGTCGCTCGTCCCGACCACCGGGCCGATCCGGGCGGGCAGGATGGCCCGCTCGCCGCTCGCCGCACGCTCGTTCCATGCGCCCGCCTTCACATTGTCGCCGGGGAACCAAACGAGGCCGTTGCCTTTGCGCACAAAGCGTGAGAGCTGCACGGCCTGCTCCTCGGTGATCTCCGGCACGTCGGCGAAAACCACCACGTCCACCTCATCGAGTTTCTCGGCGGGAAACGCAAGCCACGGCACCGAGCGCACCACGTAGTCCTCACCCGCGGCCCCGCCGCCACGCGCCATGAGCGCTGCCACGATCAGTCGGCCGGCATCGCCTTCCGAGCCATCCACACAGATGACCGAAACGCGGTCTTTAACAATCGCCACCGCCCGGCGCACGTTGTCCACGGCCAGCAGGTCGCCGCTGATCTCGGCGGTGATGGGAGTGGGCCCGGAGTTGAGAAACGGGACGAACAGGGAAACCGTTTCCGACGCGCCCGCGGCAATGAGGGGGATCATTTTGCTGTCGATCTGCACGCCTTCCACCTTGCACCGGACCTCGACGTTGGAAACCGGATCCGGGCCGCAGTTCCTAACGGTTGCCTGATAGCGGGCGGTGGTGCCCTTGCGGAGAACGCCGGAGACGAGCTCCAGGTCGGTGACCGCCAGGTTTGCGGGTGCGCCTTGCACCGGCACCATGAAAACCCTGGCGCTCCCGGCAAGATCCGCTAGTGCCTCGCGGAACTTTGGCGAACGGTTCTTCCAGTCCCGCGCCTGCACGTCGGTGACGATGTAGATCTCCTTCCCGGGCGCATCCATTTCCCCGGCCAGTTGCTTGAGGCGTTTCGGCACATTGTCCCACTCCAACGCCGCCGGAGTCACTTTGAGTTGTTGCACGACCGCATCCCACCGTTCGGGATCGAAGGCCATGTTGTGTGCCAGGACCCGGTCTTTCCCGCCGAGCAGGATCAGGGTCACCGGATCGCCGGGGTGGATCTTCCCGCTGATGACGCCGACCTGCTCCAAGGCACGGCGGAAACGCGTGGACGACTCCTCGCCGTGCTGCATGCTGAACGAGCCATCGAGGGCGATGATCACGCCGGCGCGCTTTTCACCCGGAATCCACGAGGCGGTCTTGCCGCTCCATGCCGGACGGGCCAGGGCAATTACTAACAATAGCAGGGCGAGACAACGGAGAATAAGCAGCAACAAGTCGCGCAGCTTGATCTGCCGCGAGCGCACCCGGACACTGCGGTTCAGGAACTGCATCGCCGCCCACTCGGTGTGCTGGACCTGGAAACGGTTGAGCAAGTGGGCGAGGATCGGCAGGCCGATGCCCAGTCCCGCGATGAGAAGCCATGGATTGAGAAAGCTCATGAGCGGGCTGCGACCGATGGACCGCTGAGGTTTTGGCGTTTCAGGACGACTTCACTGAGCACCGCGTCCAGCGGGTGCCTGGTGTTCGCCAAGGTGTAGTCGATGTGACTTCCCACACATCTGTCATTGAGTTCATCGAGATATTTCCCGAGGTCGGCCAGATAGGATTCCTTCATCCGGTCGGTTTGCGTGGTGAGTGGTTCTTCGCCCTCGAGTCCCTCGAATCGCCAGGTGCCTTTGAAGGGGAATTCCAGCTCATAGGGATCGAGCGTTTGGATGACGACCACGTTGTGGCCGTCGAACTTGATGTGGTCGAGTCCCGCCATGATGTCGTCCACGTCCGAAAAAAGATCCGAGATCAGCACCACGAACGAGCGACGCTTCATCAACAGCGCGATGTCGTGAAGCTGCTTGGCGATGGTGGTCTTCGGAAGCGGTTGGGTCACGCGAAGCATGCGGTCGATTTCCAAAATAACACTCATCGACGAGCGCGGCGGCATGTAGGCGCGCACCTCGGAATCGAAGACGGATAGACCGACGGAATCCCGTTGTTTCAGCACCAGGTAGGCGATCGACGCGGCGAGGAATTTCGCGTATTCCAGCTTGCTGACTTTTCCCGAGCCATAGGACATCGAGGCGCTGGAATCGACCAGGATGTGGCAGTCGAAATTGGTCTCCGCCTCGTAGAGTTTGGTGAAATATTTCTCCGTGCGGCCGAACACGCGCCAGTCGATGGAACGGATCGGGTCACCCGGCGAATACTGGCGGTGGTGCGCGAACTCGGTGCTGAAGCCGCGCAGCGGACTGCGGTGACTGCCCACCCGCAAGCCCTCCACCACCTCGCGTGCGACCATTTCGAGGTCGCCGATTTTTTGCAGCACCTCGGGATCGAGGTATTGCGTTTCTGGCAGATGGACGGACATGGGTTAGGAGTCAGGAGTCAGACTTCAGAATCACTTGCCGTTTGCGGGAACCGCTTCTAGCAGTTTCGCGATCAGGGTGTCGGAGGTCATGCCTTCCGAACGTGCCGCGAAATTCGGGATGATCCGGTGCCGCAAGATCGGCAGGCAGAGTTCCCGGATGTCCTCGATCGAAACATGGCAGCGCCCACGCAGAGCCGCCCTGGCTTTACCGGCGACGATTAGATTGAGCGAAGCGCGCGGGCCGGCACCCCACGACATGAGCTTGTTGACGAAATCCGGCGTGTCCGGTTGCCCGGGACGTGTCGCCCTAACCAATGCCGCCGCGTACTGGAACACATGGTCGGCCACCGGAATGCGCCGCACGACATGCTGGAACTCAAGGATGGTGGGGCCATCCACGACCTGGTGGGTCACCGGTTCTTCATCGCTGGTCACGCTGCGCATGATGTCGAGTTCCTCGCTCTGGCTCGGATACTTGACCATGATATTGAAAAGGAAGCGGTCGAGCTGGGCCTCGGGCAGCGGGTAGGTGCCTTCCTGCTCGATCGGGTTCTGGGTGGCCAAAACGAAGAACGGCGCGTCCAGCTTGTATTCCTCGCCGCCGGAGGAGATCCGCTTCTCCTGCATCGCCTCTAGCAGGGCGGCCTGGGTCTTCGGCGGGGTCCGGTTGATCTCGTCGGCAAGCAGCAGGTTGGTGAACACCGGGCCTTTCTGGAACTTGAAGCTGCGCTGGTGCGTCACGGGATCTTCCTGCAGCAACTCGGTGCCGGTGATGTCGGAGGGCATCAGGTCCGGCGTGAACTGGATGCGCTTGAAGCCCAGCGACATCGTCTTGGCCAGCGAGCTGACAAGAAGCGTCTTGGCCAGGCCGGGAACTCCTACCAGAAGGCAGTGCCCCCGCGCGAAAATGGCGATCATCATTTCGTCAACGACATCGTCCATGCCTACAATCGTCTTGCGCAGTTCAGTGACGATTTTGTCCCGCGCCTCGCCGAGTCTTTCGACGGCCTGTAAATCATTGGTGGTTTCGTTCATTGGTAATTCTCCTTATCGATCAAAAAATCCGCTTATCGCATGGCTCCGCACGTCGCGGACCGTCATACACCGCCTCTTTGGATTGTCCTCGGGACAATCCTGACCGCTTTTACATCGGTAATAGCGGATCTATTTCAGAATTCTCCAATTCGTTTAGCGCGAGGACCGATTGCTTCATTGGAGCCATGATCCCCAGTGCCGCTGGATTTGCGAACGGGGGGCTGGTCGGGCGGCCATGTCAACATCCCTAATCGTTCAAATCCAGGGAATCAAACCCGGGAATGGGGGCGGTCTCGGGTTTGTGAACCTTGAGCAGCACTTTGCCGGCGCGGGCCTGGAGGGCTTTCCACTCGGTGTATTTGTCATCCTTGTCCATGTGGGCTTTGATGCCGCCGCGCAGGCGCGTGACTTCGATGTATTCGATGACGTCCTGCAGGGCTTTGGCCGCGACCTTGGAATCGGCGGGCGAAAGTTTTTCGAAGCCTTCGGCGTTGGTGATGAGGCTCTCTGCGGCGGAGACGACGCCTTTTTCGAGACAATACATGAGCGTTCTCAGCGCGCGGGCTTCGTGGATGGTTCCGAGCAGCTTCACGATGCGCGGCTCGAGGGTGAGTTTGAGCAGGGCATCGGCGAAGTCCATGCGCTGGGCGCTGGTGATGTCGCCATATCCCTTGGGTCCGATGACCATGCGCCGGACGGCATGGGGGCCGAGGATTAGCGCGCGCTTGGGGTTGGCGGCCGCTATTTCCAGCATGACCTTGTCCGCCTCGCGGGAGGGTGAATAGGAAAGTGCATACATGACCCGGCTGAATTCCGCAGG
>JAIFNK010000178.1 GCA_020047775.1 Akkermansia sp.
TTCTCGTCCGGTTCTTCGATCCGCTTCGGCACCACCAGCGGCGGGCTTCTTCCCGCCCAACTCGCCGTCATCTCCGTGAACGGCACCGGTGTCGGCACCTACACCCTGAACGGCAGTGGTTTCCTCGTCAGTCCCGGCGGCAACACCTACAACGACTGGCTTGGCCTCAACGGCCCTGCCACCGGTTTCACCACCGACTCCGACAACGACGGCCTCCCTAACGGCGTGGAAAATGTGCTGGGCAGCAACCCGAACACCTTCAACACCGGCCTCACCGAAGTTTCCGCCACCGCCAGCTCCGTGGTCTTCAATCACACGCTCAATCCCACCGTCGCCAGCGACGTGAGTTACAGCTACGAATGGTCCACCGACATGGTCGAGTGGAAGACCACCGGCCAAACCAACAGCGGTGGCACCACCGCCACCCTCGCGGCATCCGCCCCGGTCAGCGGAGTCGTCACCGTCACCGTCATGATCACCGGCGGCCCCGCCGCCAAGCTCTTCGGTCGCCTGGTGGCCGTGCAATAACCCGCTCCACCTAAAGGTAGCGCTGCCTCGACGCAGGCAGCAGCGAATGAGGGGTGAAAGGTTGGGATCAAAAGAAGACGCAACGGCCTTCCTTTGAACGTTCCTTTCGCACCTCATTCGTGTGCGCTCTTATCAAGAGCGCGCTACCTGCCTCGGACATCTCTTCCGCGCTCCATGCGCACCGCCCATCCGGGCGGACAAGTGGGCGGACAAGTGGGCGGGCCGAGGCCGTCCAGCCCTACCGGTAGGGCGTGACTGCCGGGCGCGCCCACTTCACATCTTCCGCCGGAGGCTATTCTTCATCTGCGGTTTAGCCTTCCTTAAACCGCCTGTATTGTAAGCGGTCAACACAACCCCACTTCCCAGATTCCTCCCGGGCGTCATAGAATGCGGGCTTATGTCCACCATCACCGCCCCTGCCTCCGGTCCCATCGTCAAGTCCGACCGCTCCGGTCGCACCCGCTACACGGCCCAATACAAACAACAGGTTCCTCGACGCCTTCGAATCCCGCAACCTCATCAAGATCCTCTACTTCGACTCGACCGGCTACTGGGTAGTCGCCAAAAGACTCGAGCGCGGACGTTTCAGCTGGCCGCAGGACATCGACGGTGACCGTCGCAAACTCATCCTCAAGCCCACCGCCCTCGCGATGCTCACCGACGGCATCGACCTGCGCGACGGCCTCCAACGCCCCTGGTATGAGATCCGGTGAAATAGCGGGAAAAGTAACACATATCTCTTCGATAGGCATGGCGATTGCTATATCTATTATATCAGAACTCCGGAACAACAGATCGAAAAACTCGCTGCCAAGGTCACCCACCTTGAAGCCGAGCTCGCCATCCAGAAAGGCATCGTCGCCGCCCTGCTCAAGCGCATTTACGGAGCCAAGAGCGAGAAGATGAGCCATGACCAGCTCCTCCTGGAGTTCCTCAAGGACGAGGCAAAAAAGCCCGACGCCGCCGCGGGGACCGATGTTCCGGCGGCGGCTGAAATTCTCCCGCCCAAGACCCGCGCCCGCCGCGTGAGCAAGCTGAGCGCCTCCCTCAAAGGCCTGCCCACCGTCACCCGCGAGATCATCCATCCCGAGGTTCTCGCCGCCCCCGACGACTTCCGCCTGCTCGGGGAGGAAACGAGCGAGCGCCTCCACGTCACGCCCGCCGCCTTCACCCTGGAAATCATCAAGCGCCTCACCCACGTCCGCAAAAATGAAATCGACGCCATCCCGCTCACTGCGCCGCTAGAGCCCTGCCTCCTCCCCGGCAGCGTCCTGACACCCTCGCTCGCCGCGCATCTTCTCACCCAGAATTTTTGTTACCACAGCACCTTCTATCGGGAGCAATGGAAACTGCGCGCCGCCCACGGCATTGATCTCACCCGCAACCTCATGTGCTCCTGGCACGACCACCTCGCCGACCGCCTGCTGCCACTCCATCAACTCCTCGCCACCCGCTTCCGTGAGTCAGGCTACGTCAAAATCGACGAAACCCCCATCCGCTGCCTGGACCCCGGCAAAGGCAAGACCAGCCTCGGCCAGTTCTGGGTCTATCACCACCTCGAGCACGGCGTCCTGTTCGACTGGCACAAAAGCCGCGCCAACACCTGCCTCGACACCATCCTCATCGGCGATGAAGGGCGCCCCTCCTTTCAAGGCTATTTGCAAAGCGACGGCCTGCGCGTCTATCAGACCTTCATCGCCCGCCATCCCCATCTGAAAATCATCCCCGTCTCCTGCCTCGCCCACATCCGGCGTAAATTTTACGAAGCACGCGATGACCACCCGCGCGTCACCGCCTGGATCCTCCATCAGATCGGCTGCATTTACCGGATCGAAGCCGCCTTGCGCGACCAGCGAGCCGGGCCGCTCGAACGGCAACGCACCCGCTGGCTACAAACCCGGCGGTATTACGACCGCATCGGCCGGCTCATCACCTACCTAAGCAAGCAGCGCCGCATCACGCCCAAAAGTCCGCTTGGCCAAGCCCTCAACTACGCCGCCAAGCAATGGCCACATCTTCAACCCTGCTTCCTCGACGGCCAGATCGAGTTTGATAACAATCTCACCGAAAACGCCATCCGCCCCTGCTTCCTCGACGGCCAGATCGAGTTTGATAACAATCTCACCGAAAACGCCATCCGCCCCACCAAGCTCGGCCACAAGAACTGGATGTTCATCGGTGGCGAGCACACCGGCTGGCGCAGCGCCGTCATTTACACCTTCGTTGAGCAGCTCCGCCGCCACGGAGCGGACCCCTTCGCTTGGTTCGAGTGGGTCTTCGACCGGCTCATGCGCGATCCCGCCCCCGAGGATCTAGAAGTCCTGCTGCCATCCAACTGGCTAAAAGCCCGCACCGCCGCTGCCGATCAGATCATCGAGATCGCCGCAGCATAGGAGCGAGAGATTTGGAACCTCTGGCAAAAATGCCAGAGAGGCTCTGTTGACCGCTTACATAGGAGCGAGAGATTTGGAACCTCTGGCAAAAATGCCAGAGAGGCTCTGTTGACCGCTTACATTCAACCTCAATATCCTGCGAACCAAACATCACATTCCTACGCTCCTCATGGTCCTTCCATCAACCTCACGCCGCACGGCCGGATAAATCCAGCGCTCCCTCGATTGCTCCGCAGCGGATCAATCTCCGCGAACGTTGGCTTGGTGGGAGATCCCATCCGCCGATTGAAAAAACACGTCCCCTGCTCCGCGCTTGAGGTATCCCAGCGCGTGGCGGATGCCGTCGCCAGTCATCGGCGAAATACTGGTCAGCCCGCCGGCCACTTTGCCTTCCGAATCGACGAGTGGACCGGGAAGCACCACCGCGGCGGCATCGAAAACGAACCGGGTGAGCCGCCGGTTCACCTTGACGGCGGATTTGATCCGGGAAATCACCTCTTGCCCGATGTAGCAGCCCTTGTTGTAGGAGATGTCCGTCGCATCCAGCAGCGCTTCGGGCGGAAGCATGCCTTCGACGAGTTCGCTGCCCCACGCCGGAACTCCATTGCCGATTCGAAGCGCTTCCAGTTCATCGCCGGTCAGGACGGAGTGCTCCGGAAGCCCGATGTCCGAGGTGGACGGAATCCACCAGTCGGTTCCGGGGACGCCATAACGATCCGACTCGCGGGCCATGACTCCTGGCGGAGGATCCGGAACCTGGCCGATGAAATGTGCGAGAACATACTTTTCTGTTAGATCAACGACATCGACATCGTCGGCGATCAGATAGCGCGTCAACCGGGCTTCGAGAGCCTGCTGCGAACCGGTGGGGCCGGCGACCCACAGGGAGCCGTCATCCGCTTCGGTGATCGTCACCCTGAACTGGAGTTTTCCCTTCGCATCGGTCACGCACGAGGGCAGGGAGATTTTTCCTCCCGCGACCCGCCGGACATCCTGGGTCAACTGGCCGTTCAGGAAGCGGACCGTGTCCGCACCACGGAACTCCAACAACGCCGGAGTGACGGGGGCTACCATGCGGAGTTCGCTCACGATGCGGAAAAATAGGGTTGCGCCACGGCGGAGTAGTCGAGATCTCCAAGCCCTTGCTCGCTTAGTTCGCCCATGCGTTTCGAAACCGCGGCGATGGCGGGCGTTTCCAGCCCGGCGGACTCCGCGAGGACGAGCATGTAGCGGCTGTCCTTGGCCATGTTATCCAGCGAGAAATGGGTTTCGAAATCTCCAACAGCCATCGTTGGAAGTTTCATGCCGGCCAGCACGGAGGACGAGGCGTTCAGGGAAACCGCCTCTATCAGGCTAGCTGCGGACACGCCGTGACGGTTCGCGATGGCGAGGGATTCCGCCAGCGCCTGCACCGTGCAGGCGGAAATCAGGTTGGTCACCAGCTTCGTCACGGTCGCGGTGCCGACGCCGCCGGTATGGAACTGGCTTTTGCTGGTCACACCGAGATACGGTTCCAGCTCATTTGCCAGCTCCACGTCACCACCGGTGTAGTAAACCAACTGCCCGTTCGCGGAGGCGACCTTGCTGCCGGTGAAAGGTGTGTCCAGAAACCGGCAACCGCGGGCCAGCGCGATCTGCTCCAACCACAAGGTGGTTTCCAGATCCAGCGTCGCGTGGTTCAGCAGGATCTGGCCGGGCACGAGGAAACCATCGATCCGCCCGACAACCTCGCGAACCGCCGGAGCGTCCTTCAGATAGATCGAAATGACCGACGCACCCGCGACCGCCTCCTCGGGTGTCGGCGTTTCACCGGGCAATCCCTTCGGCGTGCGGTTCCAACAGGCTACCTGCCAGCCGGCGTCCGCCAACCGCAAGCCGGCGCGGGATCCGATGATGCCCAGCCCGAGCACGGCGGCGCGCTTCCCTGTTAGCGGGATCATTGTTGCCGTTGCAGTGCGAGTTCCGCGAGCTTCGCCGCCTGTTTGCGGATTTCCACCATCAATTGGGGAGTCGGTTGCTTGCCATCCTCGAGCACCATCTCCGTGCGCAGCCCGGCGAGCAGGTCGCGCATGGCCAGATAGTTGGGACGCTCGGAAATCCGCGGCTCGAGTCCGGCCACCGATTCGGTGTAATAGTCCGCGATGTCCTCCCGCATCACCTTGCGGGCGCGCTCGACGGAAAACTGCTTGTCCACGGCGACGGTCGACACTTCAAGCGCGCGGATCCATCCGCCAAGCGAGATCAAGTGCGCGAGGTCGGCGTCACGCAGGCTGACCAGTTCCACCTCCACGTCGCGCTGGGTGGCGGACAGCTCCTTTTTCAACTGCGCCACGTTTTTGTTCTTGGCGCTGTCCAACAAACTTGCGGCGTGGCGGTTCACCCGGTCGCCGGCACC
>JAIFNK010000300.1 GCA_020047775.1 Akkermansia sp.
CATCAAGAAAGGGGCACAGGCGTCTCGCCTGTGCCCCCTTCTGTGCCCTCTTCGTTGGAAGAAGCCTTCACCGAGACCGGAACCGCCATCAACTCCGGCTTCCTCGACGGCCTTTCCACTGCCGACGCCAAAGCCAGGATGATCGCCTGGCTGGAGGAAAAGGCCATCGGCCAGCGCCGCATCCAGTTCAAGCTCCGTGACTGGCTCTTCTCGCGCCAGCGCTACTGGGGCGAACCGTTCCCGATCATTTGGAAAGACGGCCGCCACCAAGCAATCCCCGAATCCGAGCTTCCGCTGCTCGCGCCTCCGCTGGACGACTACAAACCCAGCGGCACGCCGGAGCCGATCCTCACCAAAGCCACCGCCTGGGTCGAGCTGCCGGACGGCTCGATCCGCGAGACCAACACCATGCCGCAATGGGCCGGCTCGTGCTGGTATTATCTCCGCTACTGCGATCCGAAAAACACCGACCGCTTCATTTCCAAAGAAGCCGAAGCCTATTGGACGGATGAAAAACCCGGCATGGTCGATCTCTACGTCGGCGGCACCGAGCACGCCGTGCTCCATCTCCTCTACGCCCGTTTCTGGCACAAGATCCTCCACGACCTCGGCCACGTTAGAACCTCGGAACCTTTTCAAAAACTCGTCAACCAAGGCCTCATCCTCGGCGAAGACGGGGCGAAAATGTCCAAATCCCGCGGCAACGTGGTCAACCCGGACGACGTCGTTTCCGAATACGGGGCCGACGCGCTGCGCCTCTACGAAATGTTCATGGGCCCGCTCGAACAAGTGAAGCCGTGGCAGATGAAAGGCGTCGAAGGTGTTTCCCGCTTCCTTGCCCGCGTCTGGCGTCTTGCCTTCGAAGAGCAGGACGGCCAATGGAACGTCTCCGCAAAAATCCAGGACGTCCCCTGCACGGACAAGTCGCTGCTCCGCGTCGTCCACGAGACGATCAAAAAAGTCGGCGAAGACATCGAGAAACTCAATTTCAACACCGCCATCTCGCAGATGATGATTTGCACCAACGCCTTCACCCAGGCGGAGGTCGTGCCGTTGAAGGAATTCATTCAACTGCTCGCCGTCCTCAACCCCTTCGCCCCGCACCTCACCGAGGAAATCCACGCCCACGTGGCGGCGGTTTCCAACCGCCAAGCCCCTCTTCTCTCCGAATCTTCCTGGCCAACCTACGATCCCGAAGCCCTCGTTAGAAACGAAATCGAGCTCGTCGTGCAAGTGAACGGCAAGCTCCGCGACCGTTTCATGATCTCCAAGGACGCCGACGAGGAAGCCGCCAAAACCGCCGCCTTCGCCAGCGCCAAGGTCGCCGAGCACCTCGAAGGCAAGACCGTCCGCAAGATCATCTTCATCCCCGGCAAGATTTTCAACATCGTCGCGAACTGAGGATCTCCAACGGGCTTGCCAAATTCTAGCAAATCGAATTCGATTGCCTCATGGAATTCGAAGCCCTGAAAGCCGCCCTCGCCGCCACGCCCCACAACGTGCCGCTGCTGGTCATCGTGGGGAAAATGCACGAGGACCGGTTCGAACTCGCCGAGGCCCGCGCTTGTTTTGACCGCGTGCTGGCCGTGGAACCGGGCCATGCGGATGCGCATTTGGGCATCGCCCGCCTGCTCGATCTCAGCGGCGAATCCTCCGAAGCAACCGTGCGCTTGGAATCGCTCTGCGACAGGCAGCCGAACTTCGCACCCGCTTGGTTGCTGCGTTCCCGCATCGCCCTGGACGAGGGCGATGCGGCAGCCGCCCGCGCGTTTTACGACACCGCCGTCGATCTCGACCGCTCGCTCGCCGATGACGAACTGCTCCAAAGCATCCTCAAAGCCGGCGGCAACAAGCGCATCGCCATGACCTCCACCGGCGCCTCGCACGAGGAAACCGAGGACGACGATGATTTCCCGTTCGACGGCCTCGACGCCGTCGCCGCCCGCGATCTCAGCATCGAATTCCGCGTCAAGGCGGACATGAAATTCGACGACGTCGGCGGCATGGAAAAGGTCAAGGACGACATCCGGATGAAGATCATCCACCCGCTCAAAAACGCCGCCCTCTTCGCCGCCTACGGCAAAAAAGCCGGCGGCGGCGTCTTGCTCTACGGCCCGCCCGGCTGCGGGAAAACCCTCATGGCCCGCGCCACCGCCGGGGAAATCGATGCCGCGTTTTTCTCCGTGGGCCTGCATCAGGTGCTCGACATGTACATCGGCGAGTCCGAGCAGAAACTGCACAAGATCTTCGAACTCGCCCGCAAGGCCGCGCCCGCCGTGTTGTTCTTCGACGAGACCGACGCACTCGCCGCCGACCGCCGCGACATGCGGCAGTCCGCCGGTCGCAACCTCATCAACCAGTTCCTCAGCGAACTCGACGGAGCCCAGGCGAACAACGACGGCCTGCTCATCCTCGGTGCCACCAACGCCCCGTGGCACCTCGACGGCGCCTTCCTCCGTCCCGGCCGTTTCGACCGCATCATCTTCGTTCCCCCGCCCGATGCCGGTGCCCGCGCGGAAATCGCCAAAATCCACGCGAAGGGAAAACCACTCGTCGATTTCGATCCCGCCGATCTCGCCAAGCGCACCGAAGGTTTCTCCGGTGCCGACATGCGCGCCGTGTTTGAACAAGCCACCGAGGCCGCCCTCGGCGAGGCCATGCGCAAGGGCTCGCTGGTTCCCGTCAGCGGAAAAATGCTCGCGAAGGCCGCCAAGGACGTGAAACCGTCCACCCGCATGTGGTTCGAAAGCGCGAAAAACCACGCCCTCTACGCCAACCAAAGCGGCTTCTACGACGACGTGCTGGTTCACCTCGGATTGAAAAAATGAGCTCTTCCCTAACACGCGCCCAACAGCTTCGCGACTTCCGCCGCCACGACGAGGCCGTCGCCCTCCTCCACGCGCATCTCGCCCAAAATCCGGACGACCCGTCGGCGTTTATCGAGCTCGCCATGAACCGGATGGAAATCGAAGGAGCGAAGCCACTCGCCCTCGAAGACGCCCGCCGGGCCACCGGTCTGCTGCCGGGCCACCCGTTTCCGCTCGCCCTCCAATCGCGCATCCTCTCGTCGCTCGACCGCGAAAAGGAAGCCCTGCCACTCGCCGATTCCGCCATCGCCCTCGACCCGGAAGAACCGTATTCGTGGAATTCCAAAGCCATCGCCCTCTGCGGCATGCATCTCTGGAACGACGCCGAGCAAGCCGCCCGCCAGGCGCTCGCCCTGAACCCGGACGATGACACCGCCTCCAACTTGTTAGCCCACACGTTGCGGCTTCAGAAAAAACTCAACGAGTCGGAATCCGAGAGCCGCCGCCGCCTGGCCCGCGATCCCGAGAACGCGTTTTCATTCGCCAACTCCGGCTGGGCCGCGCTCCAACGCGGACAGGTGAAAGAAGCGGAAAATTTGTTCAAGGAAGCCCTCCGGCTCGACCCGGCGATGAGCTATGCCAAGGAAGGTCTCAAGGAATCGTTCCGCGCGCGGTCCGCATTCTACCGCTTGTTCCTGCGCTGGGTTTTCTTCATCCAGCAGTTCAGCCAGAAGAACCGCATGGTCATCATCATCGGCTTGGTCTTCGGCTTCAAGATTGTCAAGGGACTCGCCGCCGCCGTCCACCCGCTGCTGGTGATCCCGGTGGTGGTTCTTTACTATGCGTTCCTGTTCGGCACCTGGCTTTCTAACGGACTCGCGAATTTCCTCATCCTCAAGGACCCCGTCGCCCGCATGTCCTTGGACCGCGATGAGAAGATCGAGGGCCTCGCCGTCGGCACGTTGTTTCTCGGCGGACTGCTGGTTTTCACCGGCGGTATGGCCTCCAGCCTCATGCCAATCGCCGTCGCCGGAGGAGCGATGATGGTGGCCGCCATCCCGGCTACCCTCATTTTCACCAACCAATCCCTCATGGGCAGGTTCGTCTTCGCTGGCTGTATGCTCGCGATCCTCGGTCTCGGTGCCCATGTCGCCCTCGACGTCGCCGCCCACGCCAATCAAAAAGTCGGGATGGGCGAGTCCGCATCGTCACTCACCTATGCCATCCTGATCGCCTTCGGCACCACCTGGCTGAGCATGGTGCCTTCCCTCCATCAGCGGAAATCCGCTTGAAAGCGCCGACGCAAACGGAATTGCAACCAAACCCGGCTTGCCATCGCGGCGTGGACTTGCTAGTCAATGCGCTCTTATGGAAACACCCCAACCTAGCCTGTCACCATCGTCCTCTCCAACCCCGAAAAAGGGACTCGGCACCGGTGCCAAGATCGGCATCGGATGCGCTGGCATCATCGTCCTGGTCATCATTGGTTTCATCGTCGCCGGCGTCATGTTCGGCGGTAAGATGAAAAAATTCGCCGAGGATGCGCAAAAGAATCCCGCCCGGGCGACAGCATCGATGATGGTGAGCACCGGCGCGATGGAAATGGTCGCCGAGGACGACGTGAACAAACGCTACACCGTCAAGGACAAGAAATCCGGAACTCTGACCACGATCTACTGGAGCGCGAAAAAGAACGCTCCCGAAGTCATCACCGGAGATTTCTCGGCGATCCCGCCGGACACGGCCACCACCGCGCCCATTCCTGACAGCGCGCCGGAGCCCGGTGCCGACAAAAAATAGCGATGGTCTTGTGGCCGGCGAAATAAGGACCGGAATCCTCCTCAACCGGTCCAAATTGGCCCGGTGAGGACGCGGTTTTAAAGATGGGGCTTGGAACGGGCGGAGGCGTTTCGCACGATTTTCCCTATGCGAACGAAAGCGGTTTCATTGTTGCAGGAATTGACGGAAGCCCACTCGGTCTCCGGGCATGAGGACGAGGTGAGGGCGATTTTCGTGGATGAACTGGAGGAATGCGGCGAACTCTCGGCGGACCGGAACGGCTCGGTTTTTTGTGAAACGGGCAACGACGGACCACGCGTGCTGGTGGCCGGGCACTTGGACGAGGTGGGCTTCATGGTGCAGAACATCACGCACGACGGATTCATCCAGTTTGTCGGAATCGGCGGGTGGTGGGAGCACAATTTGCTCTCGCAACGGGTGGAAATCCTGAACCGCGGCGGGGACAAGGTGCTCGGGGTGATCGCCTCGCGACCGCCACATTTCCTGCCGGAGGCGCAGCGGCGGCAGGTGATGTCGATGGACCAGCTGTTCATCGACGTGGGCGCGGAGTCGCGGCGGGACGTGATGGAGAATTTCGGGATTTCCCTGGGCGATCCGATCGCGCCGGTGTCCGCATTCGCGCCACTGGGCCGGGAGGATTTATTCATGGCGAAGGCGTTCGACAACCGGGTGGGCATGGCGGGCACGATCCAGGCGGGGCAGATTTTGGCCCAGTCCGCGCACCCGAACCGGTTGATCCTGTGCGGGACGGTGCAGGAGGAGGTGGGGCTGCGCGGGGCGAAGACTGCGGCGAATTTTGCGAAGCCGGATGTGGCGATCGTGCTGGAAGGTCCGCCGGCGGATGACGCGCCGGGGTTCAGTCGCTCGGAATGCCAGGGACGGCTCGGCGGCGGGGTGCAGATCCGGATGTTCGACCCGTCGGCGATCACCAATCCGCGGCTGGCGCGGCTGGCGATCGAGACGGCGCAGGCGGAGGGAATCCCGCACCAGGTGACGGTGCGGCGCAGCGGTGGCACCGACGCGGGCTCCTTCCATGTCGCGAACGAGGGGATTCCGAGCATCGTGCTCGGAGTGCCGGCACGCTACATCCACTCGCACAATGCGATCATCGATTTGAACGACTATTTACACATGTTGGCGCTGACGATCGCCCTGGTGAGAAGGTTGGACGAGGAGACGGTGGAGGGCTTGATCACCTATCTTTAAGGCAGATCCTCGCTCATTTTTCGCTGGCGTGGGCGCGGCCTTTGGCGTTGCTTTGGCACCTGATTATGAAAAATTCCCAACTTGGAGTATTTGCAGCAGGGTTCATGAGCATCATCGGGGTGGCGCCAGTGTCGGCGGAACTTCCGACCATGGACGAAAAAGAATGGCTGGGATATTTCGTCGGAGTGAAAACCCGAAGTTTCCAGTTCGGGTTCATTGGCGATGGCAAGGCCCTGCTCCGGCTAATCGGCGACAAGGGGCCGCTCAACCAAAAGCTGTCCATTCCCGTGGAATTCAAGATTGAGGAAACGATGCCGGATGGGAAGACCATCTCGCGAACCATCAACCCGGCAACGCTGGAGAGCGCCCAGGCGGCGACGGACAAACCGAAGGACGTCGTCATCAAAGGCCATGTGACCGGCGGCATCGGCTTTGAGGTTTTTGTCTCCGAGGAACAGGGCGGAGTCTCGCTCGGCGGCCGCCTGCTCGAGCCTGCTGCCTTGAAAAACCCGACACGGTTCTCCATCGTCACGAAAATTCCCAATGCGTATCCCGACGCCACTGCGGCAGCGGATAAAAAGGCAGCCAAGGCCCTTGAGGATAAAACCAAGGACGACAAGTTGCAGCTCAACTGGACGGACGGCAAACGGACGAAATTTGCCGCATCCGAGCCGGTGGAAGCGGGCTCCAAGGAGGTCAATGGCCCAGGCATCACCGGAGTGATGATCGACTTCAGTTCCTACAAGGGCAAAAAGATCCTGCTCACGGCGTCGCCCAACTCATCCATCGCACTCTCCAACGCGACGAAGCAGCCACTCGCAGAAGGCTTCACCATCATTTGGACGGCGGATTCCGCCAAAGACCCGGGCGCCAAGGCGCGACTCCTGATCGGGGTCAAGTAAGTCAGCCTCGGAAGCGGAATATTGGCTTCCTTGTTTTGTGTGGAAACGCGGGCGATCCGCGGCCCGGATCGGCGCGGCCGCGTGGCGCGCTTCATGGATCTTTCAAACCCGGCCCCACCGTGTCCACGGACAGAAATTCGACCCAAGCACTTTTTTGTTCGAGCGAACATCTTTTTTCTTGTCAATCCCGCAGGCACCCATCAGGAATCTTGCAACACGACACACTCCCATGGCCGCCAAACAAACATCCGAAGAATCCGCGACTGAAAAACTCAACGAAGCCCGCAAGCGCAATCTGGATCTCGCGATCTCGCACATCCAGAAGGAGTTCGGAGAATCCGCCATCATGCGTTTGGGCGATGATCGCTGCGTCGACGTCGATGTGATTCCGACTGGCAACCTTCTCATCGACCGGGCCCTGGGCGTCGGCGGCTTTCCTTGCGGCCGGATCGTCGAGGTGTTCGGCCCGGAGTCATCGGGAAAGACCACCCTCACCCTCACCGTCATCGCCCAAGCCCAGAAACGCGGCGGCCTCGCAGCCTTCATCGACGTGGAGCACGCCCTCGACCCGCAATACGCCCGCAAGCTCGGCGTGAACCTTGATGATTTGCTGGTTTCCCAACCCTCGTCCGGTGAGGAAGCCCTGCAAATTTGCGAGGCCCTCGTCCGCTCGAACGCGATCGCCGTCATCGTGCTCGACTCCGTGGCCGCGCTGGTCACCAAGCAGGAACTCGACGGGGAAATCGGCGACTCCACCGTGGGGGCCCAAGCCCGCCTCATGAGCGCCGCCATGCGGAAACTCACCGCCCTGATTTCCAAGGCACAGACGGTCTGTATTTTCACCAACCAGATCCGCGAAAAAATCGGCGTGATGTTCGGCAACCCCGAGACCACTCCCGGTGGCCGGGCGCTCAAGTTCTTCTCCTCCGTCCGCGTGGACATCCGCCGGATCGGAGCCATCAAATCCACCGACGGCACGGTCACCGGCAACCGCACCAAGATCAAAGTCGTCAAAAACAAAGTTGCCGCACCCTTCACCGAGGCCGAGTTCGACATCATGTATAACGAGGGGATTTCCTCCACCGGATCCTTGCTCGATCTCGCTCTGGAAATGGAAATCGTCCAGAAGCGCGGCTCGTGGTTCAGTTACAATGGAACCCAGCTGGCCCAGGGCCGCGACGCCGCCAAGGAACTTCTCAAGGGCGATGCCGCGCTCTACGCGGACATCGAGTCCAAGGTCAAAGAAGGCCTGGAGCTCAAAAAGAAGAAATAGAGGTAACCACCCGCACCCAGGCTTCCAGCAAGCCGTGCCGTCCCGGTCCTTCGACTTCCAGCCGCAGGTCCGGAAGAATGTGGGCGGTGGCCATCAGGGTTTCTCCCTTGCATTCGTGAAGGATGAGGGATTCCACCATTTCCGTCTCCAGCAGGTATTGCGGGGTGGCTTGTTCGATCATGATCACGCTGCCTCCGGCTCGATCCACGTCCGGGAAGACTCCGGGAGGGAAATCCGCCGGAGAAACTCCTTCGATCGCTCGCAGATCGAGCAGGTGTTTCCGGAATTTTCGCACCGCCGTTCCGATGTCTCCATCCGCAGCGCGGGGAATGGCGACCGGCAGGGTGTGCATGGTGAATCCCGCAGTGTCTTTCTGGGGCGCACCCGAGCGGACTTGTTCGACGATCACCGCGTCAGTTCCGGATGCATCGGCCAGTGCCTGGCCCCAGGCCCAGATGAGGAGGGTCGCCGGGGTGACTTCCAGCGCGAGTGCGGTGGCCGCCAGCCGCGCCCGGAAAGTATCGCCGAGGCATCGCCGCGCCGGGCCTTCGTCCGCCTCGTTGAGCAGCGGTTCCTCCAGGGACGGTGGCGGAAAATCCTCGCGGAACATCCGTTCAGCCAGCGCGAGGGCGGCGGCGGTCGGAGAATGCCATTCTGCCAGCGCGAGAGGTTCCGCAGGGTTTCCGGCCAGCCTTGCGAGGAACGACCGCAGAATCGTCGTGATGGAGCGTCCGTCGAGCAGCGCGTGGTGGAAGGTCCAGAGGAAGCGGCCGGTGGTGGGCCAGTAAACGACCCGCCACGGGACCTCGTGCGCGGCGAGCAGTGGTCGGTGACGGTCGGTGGTGAGCCAGGCTGGCCACGCGGGGGGCGGATTTTCTACCCGGCACAACCGGGTCAGGCTTCCCGCGGATTGGAATCCGGCAGGCTCGCCGTTTTCGACGGTAAACGCGATCCGGAGCGCCTCGGTGCGGGCGACGGTTTCCTCCCAGGAGGCGGCCACGCGATTCCGCCACTCGCCAGGCGCGAATCGGATCTCGACCTGCTCCACGTGATGGCCCGCATTTCCTTCCGCCAGGGAATCGCGAAGCATCACCCGTTGCAAGGGAGCAAGGCGGGGCGGGGCTGCATGGTCGTTGATCATCTGGCTCTGGAGCTTGGGCGGGACCTCCCCGATCTGCCAGCCAAACCACGTCAGGGCACCCGGCACAATTCCCCGCTCGACCTTCGCGAGTTCATTCGATAGTAAATCTTCAGGTGAAAGCCCCCTTCACGAATCGCCCGGATCAGCCATCCGCCCCTCCATCCGCCCCGCCGTCCACCCAGCCATTGGCGGAGGGGGAGGTGTGTCCTTACCCACCCAAGCCGCTACCCGAGGTCCGCATCATGCTGATCTATTTCATCTTCGCCGGCGTTTGGATGGTCGGATTCGACTTGTGGTTCCTCAAGAAGACGATGGATTCCGGTGAAACTCCATTGATCCAGACGCTCAAGGGACTGGTTTTCGTCATCACCATCGCGATCCTGCTGTTTTTCGTCCTGCGGCATGCTTACAGCGAATGGCGGAGTGCCGAGAAGCAACGAGAGGAATGGTTCGATCACGAGCGCGAGCGATTCCGCAACTTGTCCTCCCACGTCCAGACCCTGCGGGAAAACGACCGCGCCGAGATTTCCCGGGAAATTCATGACGAGCTCGGGCAGCTGCTCACCGGGATCCAGATGCAGCTGCGCCTGGTCGAGGACCGCCTCTCGGACCGGGAGGACCGCACCTTGAATCCACTCATCGACAAGCTCGTGGAAACTTCCGAGCTGGTCGATACCACCATCAACTCGGTGCAGCGCATCTCCGCAGGCTTGCGGCCCAGTTCGCTCGACAATCTCGGGCTGGCGACCGCGGTGACCGGCGAGGCAGAACAGTTTTCCGACCGCACCCGCATCCGTTGCGATGTGGAGATCGGTGAGATCCCCAGTTGCCTTCCGGCTCAGGTGACCACGACCGCATTCCGGATTTTTCAGGAGTCCCTCACCAACGTGGCCCGCCACGCGGAAGCCCGACAGGTTGCCGCGAAGCTGTCCGTAAGTGAAAACATGCTCACACTCATCGTCCAGGACGACGGCGTGGGTATCGACCCCGCCATCATCGAGGATCCGAAATCGCTCGGGTTGATCGCCAGGCTGACCGTCGGGCGGGAGTGGAATGGTGAGGGTGACGGAAGTGCCCTTGTTCTGTTGGCGGCTGAAAACCAACAGA
>JAIFNK010000154.1 GCA_020047775.1 Akkermansia sp.
CATCCCCGCTTCCCTTCCTCACTCCCCAAAGCCCCGCTTCTCCGGCATTCCCCCTCCCGCATGGATTCTGCTTCACCCCGGAGATTCGATAGATAATCCTAAACGGGAAACTGAAACCGCGAATGGACGCGAATTTTCAGAGAGTTGCAAACAACAGCAGGCTCACCCTGTGGGTGAATGTAGCGATTTTCACAACCTCCTGGTTTTTGGAATTTTATTCGCGTTCATTCGCGTTCATTCGCGGTCTCTAGGATAATCTATCCACAATCGCAATCCAACAAAATGGCATCCACTCCTCACCAAACCGATCTACCCTCCTCGTTCTTCACTCATCCATGCCCAATGTCGGCTATTTAAAATCGGAGATTCACTTTGGAAAAGCAAATTGTTGAAATACGTTACCTGATCCCATTTAGGTGCCAAAGCAGGGACCGAAATCCAAATGGAGAAATATGATATTGTCAATCCGCGAGGACTGGTACCATTTATGCTGCCCGCCAACTGGATCCAAACCCGCCCGGCCGCATGTCAGACCATCGAGAGCCGGGTTGCATAGATGCCATAGCGCCAGAACTCTGGCTAAAATGCGAGAGGTGCTCTGTTGACCGCTTACCGGCAGCCCGAGAAGTTCTCCTGCATGCGCATCAAGGCGCGGAATTTCTCCTTTTCCTCCGTCCCCAGCACAAACCGCCGGTCCACCATGCGCGAAATCACGTGGTAAAGAACCGGTTACCCGGAGGATTTCCGACACTCGGCCAGCCATCGCGCCTTTCTCATGGGGAAAGGCTACCGGGACGGGGGGGAATGCTACTACGGGCCTGTCCCGCTGCAATTATAAACGACACCGGCCTCGCGTTGGGCGGCAGCAGTGGCGATGGAAGATGTCATTTAATTTAGGTTTGGTATGGCCCAAGGAAACGCTCGCCGTTGTAGTGGATCATGTGGTCTGGGGCGTCTGCGATCCAGACTTCGGTTTCCCAGGCGATGGCGGCGTGGAAGCGGGTGAAGGTTTTACGGTCGGGAAACGCGGAGACGAATACGAGACCGGGACGTGCGGTGGCGAAGAGTTGGGTGAGTTCGTTTTTCCGCTTTTGATCAACTGGGCCGTGGGAGGTGACGGCTTCGATAACGATGAGCCAGTCGCGCTCGACATCGTGGATGAGAACGTCGGGGGCTTTGCCACGTGCTGCGAGTTTGATGCCGAGTTCGGCCAATGCCAGGTCGTTGCTGAGGACTTCTTTGTCAGCGGCGTCGCCGAGGAGGAGGACGCGGGGTTTGCGGACGAAGCGTGGGGTAAATTCCTCGATGATGGAGCGAATCAATGTGTTCTGACCACCTGCTGAGAGTTCGATGGTCATGCCGTCGGGCAGGCGGACAATTTCACGGGGAAGATTGCGGTGACGGGCTTTGAGATCGCCGGTAGCGGGAATCGTGAGGAAGGATTTGAGTTCCTTTTTGAAAGTGGGGGTGCCGAAGCTGGCGATCAACTTCAATGCCGCCGGGGTGAGTTGATAGCACCACTTCGGGCTGTTGATCGGGATTTTCGAGAAGCAGGCCGTGTTGGACAAATTGATGGACTGTTTGGCGGCGTATGGTTTCGCGGGTGTTGGGAGCGTAGCGGACTTCGTATTGGTCGCGCATCCAGTCCATCATCTCGGTGATCCGGCGGAGAGGAGCGGTGGCGCTTTTCCAGGGCTTGCGAGGTTTGATGTCGGCGAGAGCGAGAAGCGTGAGGGCCGAGCGTTCGTTTTACTGTTCCCGTGGGATGCCGATCATCTGGAGAAGCTCAAGTGCCTGGATGACTTTTGTGGATGATGCGGGACTCATGAATTGATGAACGAAGGTGCACCGAGGTGTTCGGTCATAGCAAGGTCGATGGCGCTCTGTTGGGTGTCATCCAAGGTAGCTTTTCCTAGCCGTTCCAAAGCGGATAGGTCGGGATAGCGGAACGAGCGGAGGTCGGAAGCGTTGACTTGGGTGTGGCCGTTGAACTGGCGGAAATAACGGTCGGCCACGGTGGAGTTGAGGAAACGGCTGAGGCCGCGGGCGAGCGGGGCGGATAGGCCGGTGCGTTTGAGGTGGAAGAAGTTGAGATGGTTTTCGATGCCGACGAGACCGGATGGGAAATCGCGGGGATTGAGGACGCCGGAGACGAGGCGGCGTTTTTCTTCTTTCGAGGAGAAGCGTTTGATCAGGACGAAGCGGGCGGCGGGGAGCAGCCATTTGCGGGTTTCGTCGTTTTCATGGATGGCCACGGGCTTCTTGCTGTGGCGTCCGTCGCCGTAGTCGGTTGCGCGAAGGGACGGAGCGAGCACGCGGCCGGTTTTCACGCAATGCGGATAGATCAGGGGCACGCTGCCGGTGGCGAGGTGATCGGAGAGGGAGTCCTTGAGGCGGAAATCGACCACGGGGCCGGTCGAGACTTGGATGCCGAGGTCGGTGAGTTTGCAGGGGAGGGAATCGATGAAACCGCGGACGTCGGTGGCGTCGGATTCCGTGGTGATGTGCATGACCTGATCGGGATCGACCGGTGAGACGAAGCGATTTTGCGGGACACGGGCTATCGCGGGGGCTTCCAGCGAACCGGTCGATACCATCAAAGATGCATTGCCACGTTTGCCGCGGTGGATGTGGAACAGGATGTTTTCCTGTAGCACGTCGTCGCGGCTGAAGGCTTCCAAGCGCGAGTCAAAGACATGGACACGGGTGAAACTGGCTTTTTGCAGTAGCTCGCAGCGGAACTCGCGGAAGTAGGGGCCGTTGCAGAAGCTGCGGGGCGTGATGGCGGCCAACTCGCCGTCATCCGCCAACTCGCCGTCATCCGCCAACTGGCGGACTGCCAGCCAGACGAAGGCAGCGTAGAGGTTTGAAATTTCGATGCCTACCGAGGCGAGCAAGGTTCGTTCGCGCGAACGGGTGGCAATCTTGCGGTAGGGCGGATTGAGGATGGCGTGGGTGACTCGCGGAGTTTGGGCGGTTCCGAACAATCCCGGATCAAGTGCTCGGACGGCTCCCTCGATGTAACTGCCATGGTGGAGCTGAACTGTGACGCGGATGCCGGCTTGGCGCAGCAACGCGGCGCAGGCGGATAGGTTTTGCCGCAGGGCGGGAAGGAAGGCTTCGTCCAGTTCCCATACTTCCAAGGTGACATCCTCCAGATCAGGCAAAGCACCACTGCCATGCAAAGTGGTGATACGGTCCACCACTGCGGCGGTGAGCACGCCGCCGCCTGCTCCGGGGTCCAGCAAATGCAGCGATGGGCGGTTGAATCCTTCCGGTTGGAACCATCCGGCCAAGCAGCGGGCAATCGCCGGTGGCGTGAAAAACTGCCCGTTCTCGCCGCGCTCTTCCCGCGTCTTCTCCACGCAGGTCTGCCAGCCGCTGGAATCGGCCAAGGCGAGAACGTGAGATGCGGAAGGTGAAATCATGAGTTCATGCGAACACTTTTTGAGCAGGTTGTCAATTTTGAAATGTCCGAAGAAAGAATGACGAAAAAGGCCGAGATTCCAAGGACGGAATCGGAGGCATGGGGCGGTGGCGGTGGCGTAGATAGGGTCAGCTAACGCATTTCAACAATTTGCTTGTCCAAAGTAAATCTGCCGGTTCCAACTAGCAGACATTGGGCATGGATGAGTGAAGCAAGAGGAGGGTTGGTGAGGAGTGGATGCCATTTTGCTGGATTGCGATTTCGGTTAGACCATCTTCCAAATTCCGGGGTGAAGCAGAATCCATGCGGGCGGGGGAATGCCGGAGGAGCGGGGCGTTGGGGGTGACGGGGCTTTGGGGAATGAGGAAGAGAAGCGGGGATGTTTCCGATGCATGGACGTCTCGTTCATGCGTGGGGACGAGACGTCCCCACCCCATATTTTTCAGACAACCTCTCAGAGCGGCTTGATCTTCACGTTGCGATACCAGACCGGGGCCATGGCCTTGCCGTGCAGGC
The DNA here is from genome assembly GCA_020047775.1 of Akkermansia sp. Classification (GTDB taxonomy): domain Bacteria; phylum Verrucomicrobiota; class Verrucomicrobiia; order Verrucomicrobiales; family Akkermansiaceae; genus Luteolibacter. The sequence continues at coordinate 3,944 of JAIFNK010000154.1, forward strand.
CTTGGAAACCAATGGGGCCCTTGCGGGCGTAGTCCTTGAGCGCGACGGGGAATTTGTTCGGCGTGCCATCGGGGTTTTTGCCTTTTTCGGGCCACCGCTCGAGGTCGGCGTTGATGATGACTCCGCCATTGAGAACCACGGTGATCAGACTGTCCTTGCAGGTGATGGTCATGCGGTTCCACTCGCCGACCGGCTTGGCCAAGGGCTTGGCCGGCGGCATGGCGTCGTAAATCGCGCCGACCATGCCGTATTTCGACCCGTCGGTGGAGTCGTGAACCTGGATTTCCAGGGCCTTGAGCACGTTCTTGATGTCGCTGGAGCGCAGGAACACCCCGCTGTTGGATTCCATGGCGACCTTGAATTCGAGATCGAGGATGAAATCGCCATACGACTCCTTGGTCCAAAGCGTCTTGTGGTCCTTCGCCACCAACATATCTCCTTCCTTGGTCCAGCTCCCGGGTTCGACACAGTTCGAAAAATCCGGGGCGATGAGGTCTTTCCAGGCGGCGCTGTCAGGATGCTCGGCGGCTTGAAGCTGAAGGATTCCGAAGAGACCGACGGCGATGATGGATGGCAGGTTGTTTTTCATGATGGAAATGAAGCTAGGGTTTGAACCCATACGGCCGCTTCGACAGGGATTGTGCAAGGCAAATGCAGACCTCGGAGACAAAAGTGGGACTGGCAGCAACCCCGGGAGTCTCCTAGCCTCGTTCCCGATGAGCGACTGCCTTACCCTGATTCTTGAAACGTCCACCCCGCATGCCTCGCTGGCGACGGTCGAACCGGACGGACGGGTCGAACAACGGGAATTCACCAGTGACCGCAGCCACAACGCGGTGCTGTTTTCCCCGCTGAAGGAGCTGTTGGACGCACGGCGGAATGCAGCGATCGGGCTTGTGCTGGTGGGCAGCGGTCCTGGCAGCTACAGCGGCACCCGCGTCGGAATCGCCGCGGCACAAGGCGTGGCGATCGCATGCGGATGCCCGGCGGTGGCGGTGCCATCGATCCTCGCGGTGCCATCGGCGCAAGACGGAGGGGCTTGCCTGGCAATCGGCGATGCAAGGCGCGGCAGTTTCTGGACCGCAAAGATGGAGAACTCGGACACTCCCGAGGAACCGGAGCTCACGGATGCGGACGGGCTCGCGGCCCGGGTGCAGGCGGCGGTGGCCCAGGGAACCCCGGTCGTTTCCTTCGAGGATCTGGATCGTTTCCCGCTGCCCGCCGTTCTTGGGCGGCAGGTGCGTCTTGAATTCCCAAGTGCGGAACGCTTGTGGCGAGCGTGGCTGGCCAGCTCCGCACAGGCCCGGGACCGCTGGATGTCCCGGGCTCCCCAGCCGATTTACCTCAAGCCGCCGCACATCACGCCGGCGAAGCGTTCCTGGCTGGTGACACCTCAACCGTGACGCCGCCACCCGGTGACCAGAGAGGTGGTCCACTGGAACTTGCGCGCCGTTTCGCGGATCAAAAACGGCTCGTCTGTCTGGTGCGTGAGTGAGAATGAGGGGGCTAACATCGATTTCAGCCAATCCAAGGTCCCGTTAGGCGGCCAGTTGGCCGGTGGCGTGAATTCCTCCAGCCAGGTGCACGGCGTGGCGAGCACCAGTTCGCCGCCCGGCTTGACCAGATCGGGCAGGCGGTCCAGCAACCGCACGGGCTCGGGCAGGCGGCAAAGCAGGTTCGCCGCATGGACCCGGTCGAAGGAACCGAGATCCGCCGACAGGTGCATGGCATCGCCTTGTTGAAAACGGAGGCTTTCCGGATCGATTCCGGCAGGTGGGCGCGCTTCGAGATTCGTGACGATGGATGCTTCCTCGCGGCGCTGATAGGAAATTGTCTTGCCGGTTCTGAGGGCATCCGCCGCGTGGATGAAAGCGTGGGAGAAATCGATGCCGAGCACGCTCTGGCAGGTTCGCGCCATTTCAAAAGTGGAGCGGCCCACCGCGCACCCGAGGTCGAGTCCGCGCGCCACCACTCCGGGGGTGAAATGAGCCACCGTGCGAAGGGGAAAGTCCAGTGCCTCGCGCATCCCTCCGGGCCACGGGTGGTCTGCAGTCAGGATTTCCTCCTCCGTTCCATAGTGAAACAGGAGGTATTCCGCGAGCAGCTTTTCGGTTTCGTAAATGGTATTCATCGGTGATTCGCGTTTGGAAAAACCGGCCTCACTGGAGTTGTTTTCCAACCTCGTCCGCGCGCCGATAGCCGGCTTGCGCTTCTCGCAGCGACACCGTGCCATTCCGGTCCGCGTCATAGAAATCGACGACTTTCTTCCCGGTGTAATTGACCTGCTGGGGTTTGCCCTTGAGGCCCTTGATGCCATGATCCAGCTCCTTGACGTCGAGCTCGCCATTACCGTCATGGTCCCAGCGGTCGAATTTCTCCAGCAATCCTAACATCTGTCGCTCGGTGCGGTTTTCCGGGATCACGGGACCGGGGCCGCTGGAACACGAGGCAAGCGCGATCAAACAGGGAAGAATCAGCAATTTCATTGTGAATTGAAGTTGGCGTAGCAGATGGCACCGGGCAAGCTTTGAAGAGCTCCATGCAAATCCGTCTCATCGTCGCCGGAAAACCCGCCCTGGCTTATGCCAAAGCCGGGGTGGAGGAGTATCTGAAACGGCTCGCGAGGACCGGCACCCGCGAGCTGACGGTCATCAAGGCGGGCACCCGCGACGAGGTTTCGGCACGCTTGCTGGAACGCTCGCAGGGATGTTACCGGATCGCCCTGGACGAGCGTGGAGAATGCCTGACGACCCGGAAATTCGCGGAAAAACTCGAAGCTCTGGAAATGCGGGGGGATGTGAAAACCGTCGCCTTCCTCATCGGTGCGGCGGATGGCCACACCGAGGAACTCCGCGAAAAGTGCGACCTGGTCCTAACACTTTCCCCGTTCACCCTGCAGCACGAACTCGCGCTGCTCGTCCTGATGGAACAGCTCTATCGAGTGGCGTCCTTGAAAAGCGGTTCGCCCTATCACCGGGACTGAACAATCAGCGGCGGTATTGATTCTGCGGCATCATTCCCAGCTGCCCCTGTCCCTGCCCGGCGATCGGGCTGTTCCATGGGAGCTTGCTGGTTTCGGAAACCGGGCCCATGGGTTTTTCCTCGGTTTCCGTAGCACACGAGGTGAAGGCAAAACCAGAGACAAGGGCGAGGAGAAGGAGCGAGTAGTTGCGCGTCATGCCCCAACATAAAAAAAGCTCCGCGGCATGCAAGCCTGCGGAGCTTCCGGGAAAAACAATCCTGGATCAGTTCGAAGCCGGCTTGGCGAGGATCACGCGGTCACCCGGCTGGAGGCGGACGCCTGGGGTGAGGCTCTCCAAATCGATCTCGGCGATGGTCTGAGTGGGCTCGATCGAAGATGGCTTCACTTGGCCGATCATCCGGCCATCCCGCTGGACCAGCAAAGGGGTTTGGGGAGTGAATCCGGAATTCGAACCCGCACCGATGACTAGAAATCCCCAGTCTTGATTCACGGCGGTGACCACGGCTTCCATGGCATTACGGCTGATGCGCGAGCTGCGCTCGACCATGCGTTTGGAGATGCGATCCGATTCAGCGAGACTGGCGGCAAGGCTCTTTTCAGTCCCAGCGATCGCAACTTCGAGTTCCTCGAACTTGGTCTGCTTCGCCTTCTTGTCGTCTTCGATCTGTTGGATTTTCTCTGGCAGGGTTTCGAGAGTCACTCCGCCGCCAAGGCCGTCCAGGACCAGATTGACCGCCTCAAGGGCTTTTTTAAGTTCCTCGAAGTCTGCGTCCTGCCCTTTCAGTTCCTCCTTCAGCTTGGTCACGTCGTTGTTGAGGGCGATACCAGAGGATTTGAGGGCCGAGACGCTTTGCTCGAGGAGTCCCCTCTTTTCCACCGAGGTGGCGAGCAAGGCCCGCTCTTTTTTAATCTCGGTGTCGGCGGCCTCGGCGCTGGCGGTCGTCTGCTTGTTCGTTTCAATGGTCGCCAATCGATCCGTTTCAAGTGCTTTGAACTTGTTCGATTGATTGAAGGAAAAAAACGCGGCACCGCAGGCGGCGGCAATGGCTACACTGTAAAAAATGGCTTTCATGGAATATCCTGAGAGGGTTTAACGGGAAACAAGAGGATCAATTGGCGGTTGCGGGAGCGGTGGATTTCTGACCCGGGACCACTTGGTCGCCCACCATGAGAGTCGCGTCGGCCTTGAGTGAGTCAGGCACAATGCTGGCGGAGGCAGTGCTGCTCTCGACCGCAGTGACCAGGAGCTTGGCGACGGTTTCACCACCGCGGACCACGTCGAGGGTGGAGTTGGCGACCACACCGGCGTTGTTGCCCGAGGCCAGCGTGACGAAACCCCAGTTAGGATAAATCGAGCGGATCCGGGTCTTCAGGCTGGAAATCGAGCGACCGCTGTTGAATTCCTCGAACTTGGTCTTCCCTGCCTTGATTTGACCCTCGGCAGTGGCGTTTTGGGCGGTCAGATTCGCGAGCTTCGCCTCGGCACCGGAAATCGACTGCGTCAGTTCTTCGAGTTCGCTGCTGGTGGCGCGCAGCTTGGTGGCGAGCTCATTAATGTTTCCGATCTTGGCGGTCTTTTCGCGAATTCCGTCGAGCTGCTCTTTGTTAGAGGCGATCTTGGTGGTCATGGTATCGACTTCCGCCTTGAGATCGGCGTTCTTCTTGGCCTCGGCGGCCTCGGCGGTGGTAAAGGCCTCCGCCTCGGCATCCACCCCGGCCCGCTCGACAGGCAGTGCGGCAAGCACTTCCTTGGCGGCAGCGAGTCGTTTCTTGCTTTCCGCAAGGAGCTCTTTCTGGTTGGCGGTTTCCACGACGCCGGCATCGTAAGCTTCTTTGTTTTTAAAGGCTACGAGCGCGGCAAGCGCGAGGACAATAGCGGTGAGGATTCCGAAGAGATTTGCCATGGGGTTTTGTGTGTGTGCAATGAATTCCTTGTGCGGGGGGAGAGTAGGAAGGCCGAATTGATCTCCGCAATCCCAAATTTCACAGACTTTCAAACTTCATACGACCTTGGCTTTACAAAGCAGTCACGCGGGGGCATCGGTCTGCCCCACCGATGAAGTCGATTTTCCGCGTTTTTTCCTACCTGCGCCACTATCCAGGCCTTGCGGCAGCTCAGCTTTTCTGTGCGCTGGGGATGACGATGGCGGTTTTCGTTTTCCCGAACGCGACGGGCTACGTGATCGATAAAATTATCCCCAACCCGGCGCGGCACCCGGAATTCACGGTTTGGATTCTGATCGCACTCGGCGGATTTCTCGTAAAAGACGGGCTGAACTCACTGCGGATCTTCATCAATAACATCTTCGAGCAGAAGGTGATTTTCGATATCCGCTCGGATTTGTATGGGAAAATCCAGCGCCTGCCGCTCCAGTGGTTCGATACCCGCCGGACCGGAGACATCATGACGCGGGTGGTCGAAGACGTTACCAACATGGAGCGGGTGCTCATCGACGGCATCGAGCAGGGGCTGATCGCGGCGCTGCAAGTCCTGGGCATCGGGATTTTCCTGTTCTTTCTCAATCCTACCGTGGCCGCCTGGGCGACACTTCCGGTGCCGTTTCTGATGATCGGTGCCTGGTTTTACTCCACCAAGGGCCGGGACCGCTACCGGAACCAACGGGACGCCGCATCCGATCTAAACGCCTTGCTGCATGACAACATCTCGGGAGTCCGCCAAATCAAGGCCTACGCCGCGGAGACGGCCGAGCACGACCGCTTCAACAAGTTTTCCAATTCCCTGCGGGCCGCGTCGCTGCGGATGATGAAATGGTGGGCGATTTACGCGCCGGGCATGTCATTCCTGCGGATGACCGGCTATGTGCTGGTGCTCGCCTTCGGCGGTGCTGCCGTGATGAAGGGTGATCTAACCATGGGGGATTTCACGAAATTCCTTTTGTTCCTGTCCTTGTTCTACGAACCGATCGACCGGCTGAACTCGCTGAACCAGATGGTCTTGTCAGGCCGGGCTGCGGCAGACCGCGTATTCGAGATCCTGGATTCCGAAGAGGAACTGAATTCGACCGGCGGCACCGCGTTGCCAGACAAAATCGCGGGTCACGTGCATTTCAAGGGGGTCTCTTTCTCCTATCAGGACCAACCGACCCTGCACGATGTCACCCTGGACGCGCTGCCCGGACAAACCATCGCCCTGGTGGGATCGACCGGTGCCGGCAAGACCACGGTGCTGTCCCTGCTCGCCCGTTTCTATGAGGTGACATCCGGAGAAATCAGCATCGACGGGATCCCAACCAGCACCCTCGCGAAAGCCTCCCTGAGGGACCGCCTCGCCTATGTGA
>JAIFNK010000116.1 GCA_020047775.1 Akkermansia sp.
CATTTCACCAAAGCAGCGATGCAGGATGCGCTGCCAGTAATAGGCGAAGGGCGCGGCGGTGATTTCATTGTGGGTCGTCATGACCAGTCCTTCCGCAGCAAGGACGGAAAGAATGGCGTCGCGGCCCTCCGCAGTCAGCCATTGCTGGTTGCGCTGAAGCTCGCGCTTGCTGATGGAACCGCGCTCGCGGATGGCCCTCAGCACCCTCTGCACCGGATCAGGACCGCCCGGACTCTCGAACCCGTGACCGTGCCAGCCGAGCGCTTCGACGCCCAGGCAGACGCCCTGCAGGACCGTGGTGAAGAGATCAAAGGTGAGGTCGAGCTGCTCCGCATCAGGCGTGCCGCCTGGGGCCATGATGCCCACCAACCGTCGACAGCACGGCAGCAGCTCGCGCATGGTGCGCGTGACGAAAAACTCATAGTCCGACGGGACATGGCGCAGCCGCTCACGCAGTCGGGTGATCCGCGACCTGACATCCTGCGGTTTGATCAGGTCGAGCCGCTGGTAGGACTCGACCGATGTCGCCCGCGAATCCACCGCTTCCCCTGCCAGCGCGAAGCCGATCCACTCCAGCGCCAGGTGTCCCGGCATGACCAGCGGCTCGCAGGCGGTGTGGGGTAGAAACAACACGGGGATGGCGTTGCGGACGATGCCGTCGGCGAAATGATTGTCCCAATCTGTCACCGGGATAGAACCGGCGATGCTGAGGCGCTTGGTTTCCTCCCGCATCCGCGCGCCGTAGCCGGTCGGGTGAATGAGCAACTCCGGGTGCAGCCTGAGGTCCTCCTTGAGTTGCCGCCCGTCCTCCCCGCGATCCAACCGCAGGATGGTGTGGCCGGAAGCATCGGTGAACCACCCATACTCGTTGTCACGGCGGTCGGCATACCAGCCAGCCCGGCCCCGGCCGTGGTTGTCCGCCAATACACTGGAAAACTTCGCAGCCAGCGGGCACTCGCCGGGTTCGGTCAGGCCAAAGAAATCAACCACCGGGTTGGGAGATTGCTGCTGTTTCTGGACCAGCAGGGCCTGCATGGTTTTACGGTTGCGCTCGAATGTCTCTGCCTCCGGACGTGGCCCCGGTCGGACCATGCCGGTCAGGTTTTGCATGACCGCGTCAATCGGATCAGACGGCTCGTCGCCGGCATGGACGAGGAGGAACCCCGGCGGCTGCGACATCATCGACGGTCCCGCCGTCTGGCACAGCGTGAGTATTAGCGCGGTCGTGCCCATCACCCGCGTCACCGGGTCCTCCGCGCACTCGTGCATGAAGCGCCCGACATCCGCCATCGGGTTGCGCATCATGCGGTGCATGTCCCAGCCGTGATTGTCGATATTATGCATCGAGGGTCAGCATGCGTGATGGGGTTGTAGTTGCGAGCTTCCATTCCCGGCCACGGACCACGGCGTCCCCGCGGTCGATCAAGAGTTCCAGTGCTTTGCGACAGACGTCAGAATCGAGGTTGTTGCTACGCCGCATCAAATCGCGGACGGTGTGAGGTCCTTCCATCAGCTTCAGGCGGAAGCTGGCGGCAAGAGCTTCGATGAACTGGCGGCGGGCCTCCTCCAGAATCACTTCACGGTGGTGGACCATGCGCAGGGCCAGCAGACGTGCGAAGGCGTCCACCTGTGCGTCGGAAATCCGGGGGCGATCCTGTGCGGGAGCGGCTTGCAGGATCCTCACCAAACCGAACAACAAACTGGCCCACAGCGGACGCAGCGTTCCCGCGATGCCGGGGAAGCGTGACTCGTATCGCGCGAGGAAGGCGTTCCACTCGGCCTGGCTGCGGGCGACTGAGTAGTCCATGGTCACCGGCAACGGTTTGCGGAAGTTGAAGCGCCTGGCCATCATGTCCACCACGGCCGCGTCGAAGCACGCGGCGACCCGGTCCAACTGCGGCTCCTCATCGGCAGTGGTGGTAATTTCAAACTCCGGGCCGACAGCGTGGTCGCAAAGCCACAACAAGCGCTCCAGCCAACCCGCCACGGCACCATTCCCAAGTAGGTTGTTGAGCGAGTCCATTGGGTCGGTCGCGATCACTTCGCCCCTGACGCTGGCTCCAAGCGTCTTACGCTGCGGACAACCGCTCACCACCTCGCTGCACACCTGGTTCAGCAGCGTTGCGCCGCCTTTCCCTGACAGTGTGGTATGAACCAGCAAACGCCCGCGATGGGCGAAACTCATCGCAGCGGTCAGCCCGTCCGCCGAGCCAATGCCCGCATAGATCACCGGCGTCTCCGTGATTTCATCGGCATCCGCGTCCGATGGCGGCAGCAGGATTTGACGTAGTTCTTCCTCGAAACTGCCCTCGGTGATGTATGCGCCCTTTTTCAGCCGGTCCAGCAGGGTCGGGGTTTTTTCTTCCTCATCAACTCCAAGGAACGCACTCACCTCCGAGACGCGCTTTTCCCGCAGCTTCCCTCTTTCCAGCTTTTGGCGGATATGTGCGTAGATGTTGTTCTGCCGGGCTTCGATGGCAGCCAACACCCGGTCTTTCACCATGCCGCAGGATAACCCGCCGCTGACCAGCACGTTCATGCCGACCGGGATGCGGGTGCCGTCATCACTGTCGGCCAGACACGACCCAAGCGGGGCGATGTTGGCGAGCGTCAGCGCCATCGCGGCGAGCGTGTTGGCACCTGCATTCAGGTTGCCCTCGCCGAGCGACACGGCATTGAACTGGTGGAGGAGCAGGGCGGCATCACTCACGTCGCCGGTTTCCAGCGACGTATGCTTCGTGAGTTCGGAAGGGTGATTGGGTGTGGGCGAAACCATTTGGTGTCATTTTGGTTAGGTGCTTCAGCCGTGCTGTAGGATTTCAACCAAGCTATCCACGGCTCCGGCGCGGATGCCCACGCGGTCCAAGCTCCGGGCGTTCGAGATGAGCGCCAGCATCCGTGGCTTCAGCGCGGCGATCTTCTCGTGCTTGAACTTCTTTGGATCGAAATCCACCGAGGCCATGTCAGGCAGCACGGCGGCGGTGTGGCCGTATTGAACAACTCGTGCCAAATCGGTGAACGAGGAAACCCGCGCCGCCACTTGCGGCCGGAGTTTTACCTCGCCGAGCCACTGGTGCCAGCGTTGCACAAACTGCCCGCCCGGGAGCAGATCGGCGACTGGGGCATTTCCCAAAAGCTCTTTGATCGAGGAGCGCCCTTTCCAGAGCGCGTTGGCTGCGAACGCCGCGTAGCCGACGGAGCCAATCCGCTGGCGTTTGGTTTCGGGTGGCAGCGCGTCCTCGCGGACAATCCCGAAGTCGAGCCGCCCATCCGCCACGGCGCGGACCACGTCCATCGTCCTCATCTGCTCCGCTTCGATGATCGTGTTGCCCAGCACCCGGCTCATCTCCGCCAACCGGGGAAGCAGCAGCCAGTCGATCACGCTGCCCTGCGAACCGAAGCTCACGCGGACGCAGCGGCCCGCCATCGATTCCCGGAAATCATCCAGCTCGCTGAACTGGCGGTGGATGACCATGGCAAGGCGGCGGCCTTCCTCGGTGATTTCAATCCGCCGGCCCACCCTGCGTGTGAGCGCCACGCCGAAGAAGCCCTCCAGCTCCTTGATCTGCCGGGAATACTGCGACTGCTTCGTTTGATCTCCTTGTGCGGCCTGAGTGAGATTCCCGGCCTCCGCGACCTTCAGAAAGGAACGCAGACGGTCCAGCGACAGACCGGAAATGTCAAAAAGCTGCTCAAATTCATTCATGACTACACAGTCAGTTTATATGCATTATTACAACTTACAAGATTGAAGTTTATCAGCCATGCTCCGCACGTATGAAGAACGAAATGCACTACGACATCATCGGCGACGTTCACGGACGTTTCGACAAGCTCACCCTCCTGATGGATAGGCTCGGCTACCGAAAGGAGGGCGACGGCTTCATCCCGCTGGCCGGACACCACGCCCTGTTCCTCGGCGACCTAATAGACCCCAAACCGGGCCATCCCGTTCCCGGCGGTGTGCGCGCCACGCTGCGGGCCGTGAAAGCCATGTGCGACCGCGGTGACTCGCTCTGTCTGATGGGCAATCACGAGCTGAACGCCCTCTACTTTCACAGCAAGGGGCCGGATGGGAAGTGGCTGAGAGTGCGCGGCAGCAAGAACATCGCCATGCACCAGGGCACTCTCGATGACTTCCCGGACCACGATGATCCCGCAGGCGAATGGCATCAGGTTTGGATGCCGTGGATGAAGCGACTGCCCTTCCACATCGACTTCGGCGGCTTCCGCGCCGTCCATGCAACATGGCATGAAGGGATGATCGATCGCATCGCGGGTCGGAGTCTGGAATGCCCGGAGTTTTTTCTGGGGGCTTCTAGCAAACACACAGCGGAGGGAGAGGCTGTTGAAATTCTACTCAAGGGCGTCGAGGTCGAGCTTCCCGACGGCGTGCGGTTTCGAGACCACACCGGCGCATCACGCGGCAACATCCGCGCCCGGTGGTGGGAGCTGCCGGATCCGGACATCGGCTACGATCAGCTGGTCTTCCCGCACGACCCGGCCATCCCGTCCGATCCCGTTAGGCCCGAATCTTTCGAGCAAATCCCGGGATACCCTATCGACGCGCCTCCCGTCTTCTTCGGCCATTACCTCAAGCCAGCGGAATCCCCGCTGACACCTGAGCGCCACAACGTCGCCTGTCTCGATCACGCCGCCGCGAAGGGTGGCCCGCTCGTCGCCTACCGCTGGAAAGGGGAGGCCGTCATCAACTCTCAACATTACGTCTCATCCCATGAAAACTGACCTGCCAGCCATTCACCGCTTTCTTGGAGAAGCCCACCACCACGCCATGCAGATAGCTCACTTTAGATGATTGCCCAAAGAATTACGCCTCCACTAAGCCGGTGTGCCCAAATGTGCCCAAATGCAAGATCATGGTGCTGGTGAGTGCTGGCCTAGAAGCCACGCACAGTCACCGCAGCAGGAGGCCCCGGGGGACCCAACGTGGCAACGGTTGCAGTTGCCCTATTTTCCCCTCCTCGGCAGAATTGGGCACACTTTGGGCACACCTGCCAACTCCTAACAAAAAATCTCGAGGCTTTTCAGCTTCGGGAGTCTTTGAAAATCAACATGGTGCGCGCGACAGGACTCGAACCTGAACAGGGTTGCCCCCACTAGAACCTGAATCTAGCGCGTCTACCAATTCCGCCACGCGCGCACATCATCGATTGCTCGGCAGGAAAAACACCATGCCGCCCGGAGGATTGCAACCCCGTTTTCTCAAAGTTTTTCAGATTGGCGTTTCAGCCCTGCGCATCGACATTTTTCGGCGTTGCCAAACCGGCGCGTCCTCAACCACCTTCCCGCCATGCAAAAGGCTACGCCGCTCATTCTTGTCCTGCTCCTCGCCGTCTCCGCGACCATCCTTTCGCTGCGCTCCCACAAACCGCCGCTCACCAGCCCGCCGCCGGTCGAAAACGTCAAGGCCCCCGCCATCCCTGTTCCGATTCCCGAGCCGGAGGTCGCCGCGGTCAAGATCGAGCCGCGCCCGTGGCCCCAGGCGGCTTCCGATATCACGCCCGACCCGGCGGCCAGCTTCGGCACCTTGGAAAACGGACTGCGATACATCATTTACCCGAATTCCGAGCCTCCGAAGCGGGTTTCCCTGCGCCTCCACATCGCCGCCGGATCCCTGATGGAAGCGGCGGACCAGCGCGGCATCGCCCATTTCCTCGAGCACATGGTGTTCAACGGTTCCAAATCCTACTCGGCCGCCGATTTGATCCCGAAAATGCAGCGGCTCGGGATCTCCTTCGGTGCCCACGCAAACGCCTACACTTCCTTCGACGAGACGGTCTACATGCTCGATCTGCCCGACCTCTCGCCCGAGACTCTCAAGCTCGCGTTCACCGTGATGCGGGATTTCGGCGACGGCGCCCTGCTCGCCGCCGAGGAAATCGACCGGGAGCGTGGAGTAATCCTCTCGGAAAAAATCAGCCGCGACTCCGTGAGCACCCGACTCATGGAGCAACAGTTCGCCAAGATCCTTCCTGACTCGTTGGTGACCCAGCGGTTCCCGATCGGGACCGAGGAAGTCATCAAGGCCGCCCCCCGCGAGCGCTTCACCGACCTCTACTCCCGCTTTTACACGCCCGAGCGCATGACGTTCGTCGTCGTCGGCGACATCGATCCCCAAGAGATGCAAAGCACGATCCAGGCGACTTTCGGATCAATGGTCAACCCGCCCGATCCCGGAAAAAATCCGGATCTCGGTGCCATCAAGCAGCCTGAAGGCATCGAAGCCGCCGTTTTCGCGGATAAGGAACTCACTTCCACCGACGTCTCACTCACACTTGTCCGCCCCTATCAGCCAAAACCTGATACCGCGGCCAACCGTGCCGTGCGCACCACCCTGGACATCGCCCACTCCATCGTCGGCCGCCGCTTTGACCGACTTTCGAAAATCGAAGGCTCCGCCATCGCCTCCGGCTCCGCATCCTATAACAACTTGTTCAATTACCTCGAGCTCGGCTCCTTCGACGTCACCGCCGCCGACGACCGCTGGCAGGAAGCCGTGCCCGTCATGGAGCAGGAATTCCGTCGCGCCCTGGATCACGGTTTCACCGAGGCCGAGCTCGCCGAAGCCAAGTCCAACCTGCTCAACGCCTACGAACAACAGGTCAAGCAGAAGGCCACCCGCAAGTCTGACAGCATTGCCACCGTGCTCGCCCGCTCCATCAATGACGACACCGTTTTCTCCGATCCCGTCACCGACCTTGAGCTCGCGATGAAGGCCCTCGACTCCATTGACGTGAAATCCTGCCACGAGGCGTTCCAAAAATTCTGGGAGGCCCCCGGCTATCACCTCATCCTCACCGCCAAGGACCAACCGGAAAACGCGGACAAGGATCTTGCCGCCCTGTTTGAGGAATCCCGCGGCAAGCCGGTCGAAGCGCCGGTCCAACGTGCGAACCAGGCCTTCGGCTACACGGAATTCGGCAGGCCCGGCACCGTGCTCTCCCGCAAGGAAGTGGCGGATCTCGGCATCACCCAGCTCGTCCTGGCCAACCAGGTGCGCGTCAATCTCAAGCCTACCGATTTTGAAAAAGGAAAGATCCACCTGCTCGCCCGCATCGGCTCCGGCAAGCTCACCCAGCCCAAGGACATGCCCATGCTCGACACCTTCTCCACGGCCGTTTTCGAAGGCGGCGGGCTTGGCAAGCACTCGAACGACGAGCTCCAACAGATCCTCGCCGGCAAGAACGTCGGCAGCACCCTCACCATCGGTGAAGACGCGTTCACGCTCAGCGGTGCCACCACCCCGGCGGATTTCAACACCCAGACCCGGCTGATGTGCGCCGCACTCACCGATCCCGGCTACCGGAAGGAAGCGCTCTGGCAGTTCCAGAAATCCGCCCCCATGATGTATCAGCAGCTCAAGCACACCCCCAGCGGCCCGCAGCAGGAGATGGAAGCCTGGCTCAACGGCGGTGACTCCCGTTTCACCACCGCCCCCCCCGAGAAGCTCGCCTCCTACACCATCGCGGACGCGAAAAGGTGGCTCACCCCCGAACTCACCCAAGGCTACCTCGAACTCACCATCGTCGGGGATTTCGAAATCGCGAAAATCCTGCCGGACCTGTTAGCCACCTTCGGCGCCCTGCCCACCCGCGCCGCCGCGCCGCCCGCACTGGCGGAAGCCCGCAAGATCAAGTTCCCCAACGCGCCCGCCGCCAAGGTCTTCACCTACGACTCCAAGATTTCCCAAGCCGTCGCCACCACCCTGTGGAAAACCGCGGGTATCCGTGGAAATCAAAAGGAGTTCCGCCGCCTCAATATTCTGGGAGAAATCTACGGCGACCGCCTCCGCGAGGAAATCCGCGAGAAACTCGGTGCCTCCTACAGCCCCAATGCCGGTGCCTCCGGATCGGATGCCTTGGAGGGCGTCGGCTACATCATCGGCCAGAGCGTCGGAAAACCCGAGGATCTCGAACTCCTGCTCAAGACCATGCGCGACCTCGCCGACAACTTCGCCGTCACCGGTGCCACTGCCGACGAACTCGACCGCGCCCTCAAGCCCACTCTCGGCCAGCTCGAGAAATTCCAGCGGGACAACACCTACTGGCTCAACACCGTCATGAGCCAGTCCCAGTCCGATCCCAAGCGCCTCGAACTCGCCCGCGGCCGCGACGCCGACTACCGCTCCATCACCCTCGCGGAAATCAACACGCTCGCCAAAAAATACCTCAAGGCCGAGAACGCCCTGCTCGTCTCCATCAAACCCGCCGGTTGATCTCCGCGTTCGTAGTCCCGCCTTCAGGCGGAATCCTCCCTCCCATGATACAACACACCATCCGCCCGCTGGGATCCACGGATCTCGCAGACGCCGCCACGCTGCTCACCCAACTCAATCCGGAGACTCCCACCGACATCGTCAAGGAGCGTCTCCAAACGTTGTTAGCCGATCATTCCCATTACCAACTCATCGGCGCGTTCGCCACCGGAAAACTCGTGGGCGTCGCCGGCGCCTGGATCGCCACCAAAATCTGGTGCGGCCGCTATCTGGAAATCGACAACCTTGTCGTCGATTCCGGCCAACGATCCTCCGGCATCGGCAGCCTGCTCGTCGGGCACCTCGAAAACACCGCCCGCGAACGTGACTGCAAGCTGCTCGTGCTCGACAGCTACACCTCGAACCGTCCATCCCACCGCCTTTACCACCGTCTCGGATTCGAAATCTGGGGCTTCCACTTCGTCAAACCCATCGGCGACTGGAAAGGCGGCGAATCCCTATAGCCCGCACGGCCTTTTCCTCACCGCCATGCGAGTCGCCATCGTCCACTATCACCTCGCACCCGGCGGCGTCACCCGCGTCATCGAGTGCGCCTCGCAGATCCTAACCGATGCCGGCGTCCCACATGTCATCCTCACCGGCGACACAGTTCCAAGTGGCCGGGGCGTCCCGGTGCAAGTCCCCGCCCTGGGTTACCTCCCCCACCCCACCGACGTCACCGCCGAAAACCTCCTAACATCCCTCCGCGCCGCCGCCACCGCCGCCCTCGGATCCCCGCCCGACATCTGGCATTTCCACAACCACTCGCTCGGGAAAAACCTCCTCATCCCGGAAGTCATCGCCCGCCTCGCCGCCGCCGGTGAACGACTCGTCCTGCAAATCCACGATCTCGCCGAAGCCGGCCGCCCCGCGAACTATCCGCTCATCGCCGACCACCCCGCGCTCTATCCGTTTTCCCCGCGCATCCGCTACGCCTTCCTCAATTCCCGGGATCTGCGCATCTTCACCGACGCCGGACTTCCCCCGGAAAACGCCACGCTCCTCCCCAACCCGATCCCCCTCTCCTCTGCGCCCCTTTGCGACCTTTGCGCCTCTGCGGTAAACTCTTCTCCCTCCCCCGCCATACTCTTCGCCCCCATCCGTGGCATCCGCCGGAAAAACCTCGGCGAACTCGTCTTCCTCTCCGCCCTCGCCCCACGAAACACCTGGTTCGCCGTCAGCCGTGCCCCCCTCAATCCCGACGCCCTCCCCGTCCACGACCATTGGCGGAAGTTCGCCAACCGCCTCCGCCTGCCCATCGAGTTCGACGTCGTCGAGCGCCTCGCCCCCGGCGCCGGAGCCACTAGCAGCTTCGACTCCTGGATCGCGCACGCCAGCCACTTCATCACCACCTCCGTCGCCGAAGGTTTCGGCCTCCCGTTCCTCGAAGCCGTCGCCCACGGCAAGCCCCTGCTCGGCAGGAACCTTCCCCACCTCACGGCGGAACACGCGCGCCACGGCATCCGCACCGGACACCTCTACGACCACCTGCTCATCCCCGTTAGCTGGATCGACCTCACCCTGCTCCGCGACCACCTCACCGTGGATCTGGAGCGGACCTACCGCGCCTACCGCCGACCGCTCTCCCAGGAATTCATCGACTCCACCCTCGCCCGGCTCAGCGAGGGGGAGTGGCTCGATTTCGGAAATCTATCGGAACCCCTCCAGCAAGGCATCATCGAGCGCTTCAGCTCGGATCCCGCCCATCGCGGCATTCCCCTCGTGGAAACCGGCGGCACCACCCAACCCGCCGCCGACTGGCTTGCCACCACCATCGCCGACCGCAGCCCCACCGCCACACCAGCCCAACTTGCCCCCTACTCGCCCGAAAACTATCAAAGCGCGCTGACCTCTCTCTATCAATCCCTCGCCCGCCAGCCCGCCGCGCCCGTTTCCCATGTGCCCCCCGGGCGAATCCTCACCGCGCACCTCGCGCCCGGC